>NZ_JBEOPC010000013.1:0-85177 GCF_040309765.1 Psychrobacter sp. TB20-MNA-CIBAN-0197 | reverse complement strand
CTTACCATTTTTATCTGCAAATCGCCTAAAAAATAGTCTCTGTCAGTGCCATGGTCGAATGTTCAACACGCCCTAAAAGAGAGTTCATAGATTTTGTGGATACTGACATATCTATAAGACTACAAAGAGCCATGCATCAAATAACAGGATGGAAAAAGAGCTAAAAAAACCGCCCAGCCAAAGCCAAGCGGTTCTTTTTATAATTTTCAAGTCTTACTGATTTTTCTCATAAACTGGCTTTTTGGCACAGATAGCTTTGACTTTGTCGCGCGTATCGCTGATCACTTGCTCATCACCGCGGCTATCTAACACATCACAAATCCAGTTTGCCACCTCTTTGACATCTGCTTCATTGAAGCCGCGAGTGGTCAAGGCTGGCGTACCAATACGGATACCAGAGGTGACAAACGGTGATTTTGGATCGTTAGGTACGGCGTTTTTATTAACCGTAATAAAAGCCTCACCAAGCCACTTATCTGCTTCTTTACCGGTCAACTCTTGTTTCACAAGGCTGATGAGCATTAAATGGTTTTCAGTACCGCCAGAGATGATTTCATAGCCGCGATCGATGATTACTTCTGCCATAGCTTTGGCGTTTTTGACCACTTGCTCTTGATAAGTTTTGAAGTTATCTTCGAGTGCTTCTTTAAAGCAGACCGCTTTACCGGCGATGGCGTGCATCAATGGGCCACCTTGATTGCCTGGGAAGACCGCAGAATTAAGCTTTTTGGCAAGCTTATCGTCGCGTGACATGATGATACCTGAGCGCGGCCCACGTAAGGTTTTATGCGTAGTACTAGTCACCACATCAGCATATGGTACTGGATTTGGATATGCGCCCGTAGCAGCAAGGCCTGCGATGTGTGCCATATCGACTAACAAATAAGCGCCGACTTCATCAGCGATATCGCGGAAGCGCTGCCAATCAACCACTTGTGAGTAGGCAGAAAAACCTGCGATGATCATCTTGGGCTTATGCTCGCGCGCTAAGCGATCGACTTCATCATAATCAATCAGGCCTGTCTCTTCTACCAAACCATACTGTACGGCGTTGTAGTTGATGCCTGAGAAGTTGATATGCGCGCCATGGGTCAAGTGACCACCAGCATCCAGACTCATGCCGAGCACCGTATCATTCGCTTCCAGTAACGCTAAGAATACCGCCGAGTTGGCTTGGCTGCCTGAATGCGGCTGCACGTTGACGTACTCTGCGCCAAATAGCTCTTTGGCGCGGTCAATAGCCAACTGTTCAACCACATCGACGTGCTCACAGCCGCCATAGTAACGCTTACCCGGATAGCCTTCAGCATATTTATTGGTTAGATCTGAGCCCTGTGCTTCCATTACTGCTTGCGAGCAGTAGTTCTCTGAAGCGATAAGCTCGATATGGCTCTCTTGACGCTGGCTTTCAGCTTCCATGGCTTCAGCAAGTTTTGGGTCAAATTCTTTTATAGAGATATCTTTAAACATAGTTATGTCCTATAGCATATTTTTATTAAGAGTGATAAAAAAAAAAGGTTTAAAAATAGAAGGGTAAGCGATGAGTGCAGGCTTATGATACACCTAAATTAAACTCATGCTTGATGACGATATTCCAGCATTCATCTTGCAGGTCATATCCTACTGAAATTTTGCTGTGATTTGAGTTTAACATGAAACCAGATAAGGTAAATGCAAAAACTCACTTTGCGCTAGGTAAATAAGATATTTTTTAAAATCTAAAAAAGTGCCCAAGTAGCAGGCTTTGATGAGTCACTTATTTAGGTAACTGATAGGCATTGTGGGGTCTCAATCTTCTCAGTTATTAAATCCATACCGCTGAGGTTTACTCAGCGCCTAGCACTCATCAAGACCAGATAAAAAATATGGCAAAAAGGTCTCACTAATTAATAACTTTCTACCGTACCAATCATAGCGGGTTTGGCGCTGCCAGCCGTGTTCAGTATGCGTAATAAAGCGCTGATTGGGTAGCGTTTGGCGACGCTTAAAGAGCACATAACCGATGGGCGTACCTTTTAGCTGTTGCAAGCGCTTGGCTGAGCCTTGCAGACTCGGTAGCGGAAAAATACTTTGCGCCCATACCCAAGGCTGGTCACTATCGCCATATAGTTCTACTTCGCGTACCCAAGCCAGTATCGGTCTGTTGTACTGCTTTACTGATATGCCGAGCTGCTTTTTTTGCGTCAAGCTTAGTCGCCGATAGCCTTCAAAACAGCGCTCTACTCGCAGCGGTTGACCTGACTTTGCCTCAAGCATAGCAGTCAGTGAGCCTTCGACATTAAGCCAAGAAGATAGCGCTGCCGGCGGTGATATAGTAGAAGAAGTATGAGCATTAAAAGAGTGACTGGGCATAGTTAACAAAATTATAGGTTATGACGGATATAAAAAACAGCACTCGGTACCTTAGTATTCAATAGCCAAGTATCCAATAGCAAAGTATTCAGTACTAAAGCATAAAGGCAAAAAGTATAGAGGCTAGTTTAAGGGATGGCAGTTATTGCTCACTATCAAAGACTGGCATATTATCAGCATTGAACGGCAGAGCCTGATGCGCTTGCTGACGATACTGCGCCATGCGCTGCCTATCTTCCATACAAAAATTACTAATCGCCGGAATAAAACGCTCGTCATAAATGCGGTGTAAGGAGTGAGTCGTGGTCGGAATAAAGCCGCGCACTAGCTTGTGCTCGCCTTGCGTACCTGGGTCAAAATACTGCAAACCTTGTTCAATAGCAAACTCTATGCCTTGATAGTAGCACAGCTCGAAATGTAAGCTGTCATAATCGGCAAGCGCGCCCCAATAGCGCCCATACAGCGTTGAATGCTCGTTATTAGGACTGTCATAGAGAAACAAACTACTAGCGATAATCTCGTTGTCGCTGTCGTATGCAAGCGCCAGCATCAAGTGCTCAGGCATACTCTGCGCGAGCGCCATAAAAAAGTCTAATGTCAGATAAGGCTGCTGACCGCGCACCGCATAAGTCATTACATAGCAATGATAAAACGCCTTCCAGTCACTATCAGTAATATCGCTACCGCATTTGCGTGCACAGACGATATTTTGCTCAGTGACTTTACGGCGCTCAGCGCGGATAGTTTTGCGCTTTTTCGCTCTTAGCGTCGCTAAGAAATTCTCAAAATCAGTGAAAGGCTGAGCATCGGCAAGCAAGTTTTGATTTTGCCATAAAAACTGACAGCCTTGACGCTCAAAAACAGGTAAGGACGTTTTACTTGTTTGTGTTGATTCTGGTGGCTGCTCTTGTCTGTCATCTGCGCCAGCTAAGGCTATCCGGCTCTCATCAATAGCGGCTGCAATCTCTTGGCTTGATGAAGCCGTTATAGTTGCAAGCTGAGACTCAGCAAATAAGCAATGCCAGCTAGACGCCCCGACCTGCTGCGCAACATCATCTACCCCTTTGATAGCAGTTTGTATTATCTCAGGTGTTAAACCTTGGTTTGCCGCAAGCCACAGACGTTGACCCGTAATTGGTGTATAAGGCACGCTCGTCACTAGACGCGGATAATAATCCAAACCGTAATGCGCATAAGCCTGCGCCCAAGAGTAATCAAACACAAACTCGCCTTGATGATGGCCTTTGACAAAGACCGGCATCACCGCAACAGGACGGTGCTTATCACCATCATAAACCACGATATAGATCGGTAGCCAGCCGGCTTTTTCACCGATAGCGCCGGTATCACTGAGCGCCTGCCAAAAGGTAAAAGACATAAATGGCGTGTCAGGCGTTTGCCAATCCGCTTGGGTCTTCCAACTCATATCGCCTACTAACGCATACTCTAAATTCATGACACCTACTTTGTTTGTATAAAGTCACCATTAGCCTACCAAACTTTGCTAAAAATGCGGTTACAATTTGCAAAATATTACTAGGGCGTGTTGAACATTCGCAAATAGGCACTGCTGATCGCTAAAATTGTTCCAGACAAGGCACAAAGCGACGATAATGCAGATGCCTTAGCGAGATTTGTAACGCAGTATGGGGCAATTTTAGCATCAGCCCTCACGACAACAACAGGGACAGGACTCTTTTTTGCCGCTTCATCGTTAAAAATAAGCGCTTAGAATGACTAAACTTATTATTTTTAACATCGAAACGCCTAAAAAATAGTCGCTGTCAGTGCCATGGTCGAATGTTCAACACGCCCTAGCTATTCTCTATGTATCTTTGGCAGTGAGTGAACTATGTTGTTCGTTGAAAACTGCAGAAACAGCTGATGTTTAAGCTGGCAAAAGGATGTTTTTAGTATGGATGACTGTTAGAATAAGGCTTTTAATAGTTTAATATAATTCTGAGATATGAGATATTAGCAATCATACTATCCCTAGTTCATTTTGTTACATTGACATCGTCTTGAATTTATACTTCGTAAATGTAATGCATGGTTTATTACTGACTAACACTGGTTTTGGGCGGCTTGTCTATTTAAATATAAAAGTAAGTATAAAGAAAAGTATCAAGGCAGGTATAGAAATAGGTATCAAAGATGATAATCGAAAAATCCTCCGCCAAATCGTCACGCAAAAATCATATATTTACAGACGTAGCCCCTGTTAACTTAAGACTAAATGCAACTCAAAGCGACCTACTATTATCAGCGATAACATAGCCAAACTTAATACTTATTATAAATAATCACGTAAAGGAATAACTACTATAATGTCAAAACTAATTTATACAAAAACGGATGAAGCCCCAGCACTGGCCACCCTCTCCTTTTTACCTATTGTCAAAGCTTTTGCTAGTACCGCAGGCATCGACGTAGAAACTGCTGACATCTCGTTGGCCGGACGCATCATCGCCTTGTTTCCCGACTTTTTGACCGCAGAGCAGCGCATTCCTAGCGCCTTTCAAGAGCTGCGTGAACTGGTCAAAACGCCCGGCGCTAACGTCATCAAGCTGCCTAATATCAGCGCTTCTATCCCGCAGCTCAAGGCTGCAATCAAAGAGCTACAAGACAAAGGTTATGCCTTGCCTGATTATCCCGATCATCCAGAAACGGACGAAGAAAAAGACGTGCGTATTCGTTATGACAAAGTAAAAGGCAGTGCGGTCAACCCGATTTTGCGCGAAGGTAACTCCGATCGCCGCGCGCCAAAAGCCGTCAAAGCTTATGCTCGACGTCATCCGCACTCTATGGGCGCATGGAGCCCAGACTCTAAGTCGCACGTGGCTACTATGGATTATGGTGACTTTGCTGATACCGAGACCTCGGTGACGGTCGAGCAAGCCACAGACTATCGCATTGAATTCACAAGCAACAAGGGAGAGGTCACTGAGCTAAAAGCGCCAGCGCCGCTACTCGCAGGCGAGGTGATTGATGCAGCAGTGTTAAGACATGACGCTTTAGTGGCGTTTTTGGACGAGCAAGTTAAGGACGCAAAAGCCAAAGAGGTACTGTTCTCTTTGCATCTAAAAGCCACCATGATGAAGGTCTCCGACCCTATTATCTTCGGTGAAGCAGTAAGAGTTTACTTTAAAGATCTATTCAAAAAGTATGGCGATACGTTCAAAGCGCTAGACGTCAATGTCAATAATGGCTTTAGTAACCTGCTTACCAAAATACAAGAGCTACCGGATGATAAGCGTCAAGCTATCGAAGCGGATATTGCCAATATTTATAAGCGCAACCCTGATCTGGCGATGGTGAATTCAGAAAAAGGTATCACCAACTTACATGTGCCTAGCGATGTCATTGTCGATGCCTCCATGGCGGCGATGATTCGCAATTCAGGCAAAATGTGGGGCGCTGATCATGAGCTGCACGATACCAAAGCCGTCATTCCTGATAGTAGCTACGCTTGTGTCTATGATGAGACCATCAAGTTCTGCAAAGAGCACGGCGCCTTTGATCCAGCAACGATGGGCTCAGTGCCAAATGTCGGGTTAATGGCGCAAAAGGCGGAAGAATATGGCTCACATGACAAGACCTTTTTGATTCCATCTGCAGGTAATGTGCAAGTATTAGATGCTGCTGGCAACGTACTCACTGAGCACCAAGTCGAAACAGACGATATCTGGCGGATGAATCAGGTTAAAGACGCACCGATTCAGGACTGGGTGAAGCTCGCCGTTACGCGCGCCCGTGCTAGCAACGTTCCTACGATATTCTGGTTAGATAAAAAACGCCCGCATCATGCCGCCCTTATCAAAAAAGTAGAGCGCTACCTAAAAGACCACGATACTGAGGGCTTAGACATTCGTATCATGCCGGTACGCGAAGCCACGCGCTTTACCTTAGAGCGCCTAAAAGCAGGTAAAGATACCATCTCAGTCACCGGTAACGTGCTGCGTGACTATCTTACCGATCTATTTCCAATTTTGGAGCTAGGCACCAGTGCAAAAATGCTCTCTATCGTACCTCTGATGAATGGCGGCGGTCTGTTTGAGACTGGAGCTGGCGGTTCAGCGCCTAAGCATGTACAGCAGTTGGTTGAAGAGAACCATCTGCGCTGGGATTCATTAGGCGAGTTTTTAGCGTTGGCGGAATCATTAGAGCACTTAGCGATTCATGAGGACAATGATAAAGCTCAGGTGTTATCCGATACCCTAGATGGCGCAACAGAGAAGCTACTGATGAATAATAAGTCGCCCTCACGCAAAGTTGGTGAGCTTGACAACCGTGGTAGCCACTTTTACTTGGCTCTGTACTGGGCGCAAGAGCTCGCCGCGCAAGATGACAATAGCGAGTTAAAACAGACCTTTACACCCCTCGCCAAAGCGCTTGCTGAGAATGAAGACGCCATCGTCAAAGAGCTCAATGAGGTGCAAGGACACGCTGTTGATATCGGTGGTTATTATCTACTAGACAAAGAACAGGCTAAAAATGTCATGCGCCCAAGCAAACTGCTAAACGACACTATCGCTTCGGTACAATAAGGCTAAAATAGGGTTAAGCTTATAACGATGAGCTTAGCCCTAGTCCTTGATGCTCATACTTTCAACTATTTACGCAGATAGTTGCTGATATGGGCTTAAGACGTTTTATTTTAGTCGCATTATGGTAAAAAACAGTCGTGTCGCTGTTGTTCTTTGCAGGCTAATGTTAAAATTAGCCTTAAGCTATTCAAAACGAGACTATGTTTAAACTTTGTTTAAACTTCAAACGTTTATTTTGGAACGTTTAAAAGGGACGAACAACTACCGTAGACGACTATTAACTATCTCGTGGCTATCATTTACAAGATTTAAGTACTCCCTTCGATGGTTAGCTTACCCATATTATCACTAGTATCACTTTGATAAATGAACCACTTACCGCGCTACCCGTTTGCAGCTGTCTTTATTTCAATTTGCAAACACCTTTTATTTTTATAAGAATCAAACGCTTAATGACAACCAAAAGGAATAAGAGATTACAATGTCAAAAATTATATATACAAAAACCGATGAAGCCCCAGCGCTAGCCACCCTATCATTTTTGCCTATCGTTGAAGCCTTTACCAAAACCGCAGGCGTTGAAGTAGAGATGAGTGACATCTCTGTTGCTGCGCGTATCTTAGCTGAGTTTCCTGACTATCTTGAAGAGGAGCAGCGTGTTCCTGATAATCTTGCGGAGCTAGGCCGTCTCACGCAAGATCCAAACGCTAATATCATTAAGCTACCAAATATCAGTGCCTCTGTTGGTCAGCTAAAAGCCGCTATCAAAGAGCTACAAGGTAAAGGCTACGCGTTACCTGATTTTCCAGATGAGGCAGAGACAGAGGAAGAAGAAGAGATTCGCCGCCGCTATGGCAAAGCTTTAGGTAGCTCAGTCAACCCTGTACTGCGTGAAGGTAACTCCGATCGCCGCGCGCCAAAAGCGGTCAAAAACTACGCGCGTAAACACCCGCACTCGATGGGCGAATGGAAGCAGTGGTCACAGACGCACGTCTCACACATGCATGGTGGTGATTTCTACGCCGGTGAGCAATCGATGACTTTAGACAAAGCGCGCACTGTACGTATGGAGCGTGTTACTGATGATGGTACGGTTCATGTCTTCAAAAAAGGTCTCGCTTTGCAAGATAAAGAAGTCATTGACCTTATGTTTATGAGTAAAAAGTCTTTGCTTGAGTTTTATGAGCGTGAAATGGAAGACTGCCGCGAAGCTGGTATCTTATTCTCGTTACACGTCAAAGCAACAATGATGAAAGTCTCGCATCCAATCGTCTTCGGTCATGCGGTCAGAACGTATTATAAAGACGCTTTTCAAAAACACGGCGCGCTTTTCGATGAGTTAGGCATCAATGTCAATAACGGTATGGCATCACTTTACGAAAAAATCAAAGAGCTGCCAACATCTCTACAAGAAGAGATTGAGCGCGATTTACATGCCTGCCAAGTGCATCGTCCTCGTCTGGCGATGGTCGACTCTAATAAAGGTATCACTAACTTTCACTCACCTAGCGATGTGATTGTTGACGCGTCTATGCCAGCGATGATCCGCTCAGGCGGTAAGATGTGGGGCGCGGATGGCAAAATGTATGATTGTAAAGCCGTGATGCCTGAATCTACTTTTGCGCGTATCTACCAAGAAATGATCAATTTCTGCAAATGGCATGGCAATTTTGATCCGACCACAATGGGCACCGTTCCTAACGTCGGTCTTATGGCGCAAAAAGCAGAAGAGTACGGCTCGCACGACAAAACCTTTGAAGCCGCCGATTCAGGTACCGCTCGTATTGTTGACGAAGAAACTGATGAAGTGCTCATGGAGCAGTATGTTGAGAAGGGTGATATTTGGCGCATGTGTCAGACCAAAGATGAGCCAATCCAAGACTGGGTTAAGCTTGCCGTGCGCCGCGCACGTGAATCAAATACACCGGTTGTCTTCTGGTTAGACCCATACCGCCCGCACGAAAACGAGCTGATCAAAAAGGTCAATATGTACCTAAAAGACCATGATACCGATGGTCTACATATTGAGATCATGTCGCAGGTCCGCGCCATGCGTTATACCTTAGAGCGTGTCGCTCGCGGCCTTGATACCATCTCAGCCACTGGTAATATCCTACGCGATTATCTGACTGACTTGTTCCCTATTCTTGAGCTTGGAACGAGTGCTAAGATGCTCTCAGTTGTACCACTCATGAAAGGCGGCGGCTTGTTTGAGACCGGCGCAGGGGGTTCTGCTCCTAAGCACGTGCAGCAGCTGGTTGAAGAAAACCATCTACGCTGGGACTCTTTAGGCGAGTTCTTGGCCTTGACCGAATCCTTGGAGCATTTAGCCAAAAGCGATGATAATGCTAAGGCTCAAGTCCTTGCAGACTCACTAGATAAGGCCACTGAGAAGCTACTAATCAACGACAAATCGCCATCACGCAAAACTGGTGAGCTTGATAACCGTGGTAGCCACTTCTACTTAGCTAAGTACTGGGCTGAGGAGCTTGCAGCGCAAGATCAAGATGCCGACCTCAAAGCTCAGTTTGCACCTCTAGCTGAGCAGCTTGAAAATAATGAGCAAGCGATTGTTGAAGAGATGAATAAAGCGCAAGGCAAACCTGTAGATATCAAAGGCTATTACTTAGCTGATGAAAAACTAGCTGAAGCAGCCATGCGTCCGAGTAAAATCTTTAACGAAGCTATCGCTTCATTATAAATAGTGATTAACAAGTCGCTATAACGCTAGTTGAGCAATATAGAACGCTCAAATGATAGCCGCACCTCAATGGTATAATACTGTTGAGGTGTTTTTTATGGCAAAGATTGATAGTATGACTATCTCTGATCTTTAATTAGGAACGCTCTTCTCATGGCCACCTCAAGCTTAGTGCTCTTTAATAAACCTTATGGCGTTCAAAGTCAGTTTCGTGATGACAGTAATAATAATCATATCACTCTATCGCAGTATTTCACCGATAAGTCATTGCGCGTCGCCGGCCGCTTAGATGCCACTTCAGAGGGCTTACTTATTTTGACTCGTGATGGCCGTGTTAATAAAGCCATTACCCAGCCGCCTAGTCAAAAAACTTTTCATCAGAATAAATACAAGCAAGGTAAAACTTATCTGGTGCAAGTTGAAGGGGCTGCAAGCCAAGAGCAGCTTGATGAGTTATCGAACGGCGTCTTGCTAAAAGACGGCATGACGTTGCCTGCAACAGCAAAAATAGTCGCAGAAGACGAGCTGCCTATTGAGCTTTGGCAACGCGATCCGCCGATACGCGAGCGTAAAAACGTGCCGACTTCTTGGCTGATGCTGACAATTTATGAAGGCAAAAATCGACAAGTCAGGCGAATGACCGCGCACGTGGGCTTACCTTGCTTACGCCTGATCCGCTGGTCGGTTGCCGGTTTTGACTTAGGGACGCTTGCGAGCGGCGAGTTTGTACGGATTCATCTCAATGCTGAGCGCTGTCAGCAGTTAGGGATTACTGACTAGCAGACCGTGATCTGGTTGAGTACATTGCCATTGTCACCTAAGCTACTAGCCATTATCGCTCAAGCTACGATAAGCGCTTTAATAATATTAAATAGCTCTCTCAAACGCTCTAGATTTATCTGCTAAATCTGCTAGTATTTAACTACCATTTTTGTGGTTACGTTTGTTCCCGCCGGCTTATGTTAAGGACTACTATGATACTGTCATCGCGTTTTAGCGCTTCTCTCATTAGCGTTGTGGTAGGGCTTGCCCTAAGCGCTTGTCAGCCGGCCTCTGACCCTAGCGATATGCCAACAGAGACCACAGATACTCCTGACACCTCTGTCGTCACGCAAGACACAGCGGCGCAAGCAGAGACGGACGAAGCAGTAGTCGCGGATGAAACAGATGAGAGTGTAATCGATAGTGCGCCGATGATGGAAGACTATACCAAAGCGCTGACTAGAATGAATAATGAGGTCAACATTGGTATGGTTTATAACGATCCAGATACCGCGTTTGCCAAAAGCATACTCGCTTTGCATCGCGGCGCTGTCAATATGGCGCAGCTACAGCTCAAATATGGAACAGATAACGCGCTTTTGCTACTGGCTCAAGAGATTATCGACTCTCAGCAGCAAAGGATCGACATCAGCAATAAGTGGCTAGCCAGCCATCCTGATATTCCTAATCCTAAGCCTAATACTGAAGCTATGCAGCTCGACTATGCAGATATCGTGGCTTCTATGAACTACAACATCAGAATGGGTACCGAGTCTGTTGTCGCCGATTTAGCTTTTGCCCGCGGGATGCTGGCTCATCAGCGAGCCGTATTGCAGCTCGCCAAAGTAGAGCTGAGATATGGTACTGATGTTGAGATGCGCCGACTGGCGGTACAGATCACTAGAGATCAGCCGCGTATTATACAAGTATTAGAAGACTGGCTTGCCAACAATGCTCCCGCACCATCTCCAGAAGCAGAAGCAGAAGCAGAAGCAGAAGCAGAAGAGAGTATAGAGCTAGAAGAAGATGGCGATACTATTAAACGCGACGAGCCAGCATAACAAGTAAAGATAACAAGAGCACTGGTAAGCAGGCAGCGGTTAGCTACTCATGTATAATGCTATGAGTTACTAGCGTAGCGACACTAAAACCGTAACGCTAAAAACCTCCAGATCGACGATAAGACTTTTACTCATGGTAAAAGTCTTATTCATTATTAAGGCTTAAAAACGATTAGTCCGATAAAACATCCAGCCAAGCCGAAGCTGTCTTGTCAGCTTCTTGTTCAGCACTATCGGCACTGACTAGCGTTAAGCTTATCTTATGCGGAAACACTTGTTGACCCTGTGTTTGTTGACTCGAAGTAGCAGTAGTGGCAGTATCGGCGCTTTGTTTTGGCAGTACCGTCATTGTCATAAGCTCGTCACGGCGGAACAAATGACAGCTTACCGGTTGGTTAAGAGGACTAAATACTGCTAATTGCTTACGGGTAGCCTTAATACCGTCAATAGCGACGATGATATCATTGGCTGAGATACCAGCCGTTGCCGCTATGCTACCGCGCTGCACGCGATTCACTTTTAGCCCCGTAGCCGTCTCGCTACAGCGCATACCCCAAGGGATGTTTTTATCCGCCGTTTCTACCTCGTTTTCATGCCAGCCGATACCATTAGCACGCAGCAGCGACTCAATAGGCAGCTCTTCCACTCCATTGATATAGCGCTGCTCAAAATCCTGCCACTGCGCCTTTGGCATAAACTCGCTAATCACTGCTCCCATATCGGCGCTACTGATACCGATACGCTGCTTGTCGTTTTGCTTAGCCCGCGCATAAAAGGCTTTAATCACATCGAATAAGCGATAACGGCCATTGGTGCTTTGTAGCAGCGTTAGATCCAAACACAGCGCCACTAAAGCGCCTTTATTATAGTAGCTGATACCTGCATTACCGGTATTTTCATCGCTACGATAGAGCTTAATCCAAGCATCGAAGCTCGATTCGGCGACGCTTTGATTGGCGCGGCCGTCGGTTTGATAGTAGCGGTTGATCTGCTCCGCCAATAGTTTTAAATAACTGGGCTTATCGATGACGCCTGAAGCTTGTAGCATAAAATCGTCAATATAAGAGGTAAAACCCTCAAACACCCAAAGCAGCGGGGTGAAAGCTTCGCGGCGTAAATCCACCTCCATCATCACATCAGGGCGCACGGTCTTCACCCACCACGCATGAAAATACTCGTGGCTACATAGTCCCAAAAAGCGCTGATAATCAGGGCTTGGCAATACTGGCTCATCACCACTTGGCAGATCGTTACGCGGCGTAATTAAGCTCGTGGAATTAATATGCTCAAGGCCGCCATAATCTTGACCGCTAGCATATGTCATAAAGGTATAATCACTAAAGGGCGCGTCCCCTAACCAGTTCAGATAAGTCTGACAAATCTGGGTGACATCATGTTGCAAACGCCCCATATTGGCATTATGTCTGCCTGAGAGATAAAAGCTATGCGGCAAGGTTTGATGCTCATCGTCTTGAATAATAAAATCAAAGGACTGCTGCAGCGCAATCTCAAACGGATGATCAATCAGCTGATAATAGTCATCTGCCTGCAGACCGTAGCCATGATGATAATCTAGCTGCAAATGGCTCGCTTTGAGACCACAAGCTAATTTGACATCATCCTCACTTTTATCTGCTAAAAAAGTAGCGGGTACTAATAGATTCACTTGTACAGAAGAGTGCTCTTGCCCTGTCACAGCTAGCGCTAGCGAGGTAAAATTACCATAGAGGCGCTGCTGATCGACATAAGCGGTACGTACGGACAAGTCATAGCAGTAGACTTCATATTGTACTTTTATCGCCTGCCCTGTCATTGCCTTCGGTAGCTGCCAGCTGTGCTTATCTATTTTTTGTGCGCGGTAAGCGCTAGCTGGTTCAGCTGCTACTATCTCATAATGGACCGCAGTAATATTACGCGCAAACTCACGCATCAAATAACTACCCGGAATCCATGCTGGCAGCCACAGCTCAGGGCAATCCGTAGTCGCTGTAAAGTTAAGAGTCACATCGACTAAGTGCTCATTAAAACGGGCAAAATCTAGACTGTAGCTAATGGTAGCGGTATGATCACTTGCAGTCGTGTTATTATTGTCCAAGCTTTTGAAGGGATTAAAAGTAGTCACGGTCATTATCTCTGCTTATTATCTTGATAGTATTTATCATTATGGTAGAAGTCCTTGCACAAAAACGCAACGGCTAAAGCGTATGCTGGCGCTAGCAATAGTATAAATTGAGAGTGGTACAGACTATAAATCCCATGAATATACGATAAATCCGCTTTTTTTGTGTTTTATACCTTGAAAGTTATCAAAACCATCTCAATTAAAGAGGCTAACTGCTACAGTTACTCTAATTAATAGTGAAATTAACAGTTTCTATTTAACAGTTACCTTAATAAACTGATGATAATTGATTATTGATATGGCTCTTTAGCTGATCGACCTTTTTAGGTTTATTACCTCCAAATTTAATTTTATAACGATATTCAATTTAGGATAATTTATGACTACTATCGCAAAAGATACTGCCGTCAAATTCAACTATACGCTAAAAGACGATGAAGGTAACATCCTTGATCAGTCGCCAGAAGGTCAGCCTCTTGCTTATCTTCATGGTCATAGCAACATCATTCCAGGCCTTGAGCAGCAACTAGAAGGCAAATCTGCTGGCGAAAAAGTCAATGCAGTGGTTGAGCCTGCTGATGGCTACGGCGAATACCAAGAGCAAGCAGTACAAAAGGTACCTCGCGATAACTTCCAAGGCGTTGATGATATCCAGCCTGGTATGCAGTTCCAGTCAGAAGCTGGCGGCCAAGTCATGCTAGTGACAGTAACTGATGTCAACGATCAAGAAGTGACTGTTGATGCTAACCACCCTCTAGCGGGTAAGCGTTTGACTTTTGATGTTGAGATTCAAGAAGTACGCGCAGCGACCGAAGACGAGCTAAACCACGGCCATGTCCACGGTGCAGGCGGCGTTGAGCACTAATCTGCTATCAGATTTTTATCGCTGAGTTGTTTTATCACTCAGTCATAAAGCGCAAGAGCCAGTAGTCTAATAGCTACTGGCTCTTTTTCGTTGTAGAGCTTATTCAAGGTTTTTTTATTTAAACGTAAAAAGACCGCATAGTGACAAGCACTATGCGGTCTTTATTACTTAACATCCTTGTTAATATAACGCCATATCTAATCCCGAGATATATCGCTACTTAGGCTTAAAGCGGCTTAAAGCCCTATCTTCCTTGATCAGCAGTCCATCCCTGACGCAATTCATAAACCATCTATCTTATAACACCAATCCCTAGTGTAAATAAACAGTATCAATAAACTGTGCAGTGACACTATAATCGCAAATTAGACGATGATAAGTAAGACGTCTAAGCGTCAACGCATGTAAGCATATGCTTACATGCTATAGATGAGCTTATAACTCCTCCGCAGGACTCGCAATCATAGTAGGCTCAGCGTCTAGCATGAGACGCGCCGCTTCAAAGATATACACTTCGTCTTCTGGCAGCTCTGGACGTTCGCTCTCCTTCATTTTACTACGCTCTTCAAACTTAGCATCCATCGCAGCTTGATAGGTGTTCCAGTTGGCATAAGGGCTAGAGCCTGTAGCGATTCGTCTTCTATTCTCAGCCTCTAAAGAGCGCTGCTCGATCAGCTTCATTTTGGCGCGGCGCTTACTAATATCTAAGGCGATAGGTTTTTTCTCGTCATCCATATCTCGAATGTCATTGAGCGTAGATAAGTAGACAAACTGCGGATTTTGTTCTTGACGAATTTTAGACTGCTGATTTAAGGTCTTGAGCATATCAGTGCTAAACTTGCCTTCAGGTTTGTAAGCAGCGGTCTTGATAGTATCCCATGGCAGCGCATTCTTTTGCGCGCGCTCACCAAAGGTGGCATCATCGTAGATATTGACAAGCTCTACATCTGGCACTACGCCTTTATTCTGCGTACTACCGCCGGTAATGCGATAAAACTTACGCTGAGTCAAAGTTGCTGACCCTAACGCTAGACTGTCTAATTGAATCTGCGCTGAGCCCTTACCAGTCGTCGTGCTACCCACGACCAAACCGCGACCGTAATCTTGAATCGCTGCGGCAAAGATTTCACTAGCTGAGGCGGAAGCTAAGTTGGTAATCACGACTAGCTTGCCATCATAGAGCTGCTTGCCACCATCATCGTCGCGATAGACTTGAATATTACCACGGTTATCCCTGATCTGGACTAAAGGACCACTCTTGATAAATAAGCCAAGCATTTTAGCTACTTCGTCTAAAGAGCCGCCTGGATCATTACGTAAGTCAATCACTAAGCCGTCGATGTTTTGCTTATTAAGCTCCTTGATAGCATTTTCAGTATCTAAGCTGACGCTGCGGTAGTCCTCGCCATTGCGGCGCGCTCTATAGTTTAAATAAAAGCTCGGTATCTCTAGCACACCAATACGTTTTAAGGTGCTATCGCTATCCTCTGCGTCACTTGCGTGCGGTACCTCAACGATGCGATGGTTCACGCCCGACTCTTCTTGTTCGATGATATCGCGTACTACCGTAACCGTGCGAGCGCTGGCATCAGGGGCGTTTGGCTGACGCAGCTTTATGGTAACTGGTGTACCGCGCTTGCCGCGAATGAGGCTGACAATCTCACGAGTGGACCAACCGACCACATCAGTCATGGTCTTGCCGTCTTTAGCGATAGCGATAATCAAGTCGTTTGGCTTGATTTGTCCTGTCTTGGCAGCAGGACCGCCATCGACTAGTGTGACAATACGAGTATAGTTTGGGTTTTTGCGATCAGGGCGAATAGAGACACCGATACCTTCTAGTTGCAGGCTCGATTGAATTTGCATCTCATTGGCTTGAATTGGCGCATAGTAGTTGCTATGCGGATCATAAGTGAGCATCGCGGTATTTAAGATCGTCTCCATGATCTCATCATCTTTGAGACGCTCCATCTGCCCTTGCTGTCTGGATAAACGATTGAGTAAAATCTCATTTGGCGTGCGCTGATCATCACGAACCAGATCTTGACCCAAAGTGATATCAGGATCATCCAAAAAGACTTTTTCTTTGGCCTTTTCGCTCTCTTGACCCAAAGTAATACTCATCAGCTGAAACTTTAGCTGACGCGCCCAGTAATCGCGCTGCGCTTTTTTACTTGTGAAATGAGGCAGCTCTTCACGGTCGAGAATAATCGTCTCATCACTGGTCAAATCGATATCTGTTTTGAGCATTTTTTTTGCCATCTCAAAATACTCATTGGAGCGTTTGCGGTAGCGCTCAAAGACATCGACACCAGCAGATAGATCTCCGCGCTTGAGCCTGTTACCGAAGTCATCGGCATATTTTTTCTTAAACTCATCCACATCCGCTTGCAAAAATAGCGTATGGTTTGGGTCTAAGCTATCGATATACATATCTAAGATATCGCTGCCCATCTGAGTATCGAGCGGCTGATTCAGATAGTGACTACGATCTAACAAAGCGGCTACTTGCCTAGTGGTAATTTTTTGCTCAGGGGTTTGTACAAAGCTTCCTGTATCTGTGTTTGCCACTGCGGTGCCGTAGCTTTGCGTCATGATAGCGCCGACCACGCCAATTGAAGCAATACTTAATAACCATTGTGCGGGTTGTTTTTTCATTATATCTACCTAGTTGTCTTAGAGAGTATCTGAAGAGCTGTATAGTGAAAGTATAAAGAGCAGTCCATTTTGTATCGATGCTTTATGATAATGGTGTTTTATGGCTATTTTGAATAGCACTTTTTCGATAGCCATCTATGAACAGCAATGCTAGCGAGTCGCCTATTGCAATGACTAGCAGCTGACAGCCCAGCGACCACCACTATCAGTTTATTATTAAAAATCAATCAATATTATCACGATTTATTGACCTGCGCTGTCTCAATCTGTATGAGCAAACTTTCTGTTATATTTATGCACTCATTCATAAGCATTGTAGTGACAATAACTGAGTGGTTAAATTATAACTGCAGAGTAATTACTGGCATAATGGTCTCACAGTTAACTTTTACACTTATCTATAGAGCTTCATATATCAAGTAGCCTATATCACTTCAACCTAAAAGCGTAGTCATTACATTCAGCATAAGCTTGAAAGGACTGAGCTTAGAATAATTGAGGATGATTGATATAGCGATGAACACTATTTTGTAGAGCAAATTTGGAGAGCAAACCATGTATGGCGTAATAATGACAGATGTTGGCGGTAGTACCTTAACGGCTGATGATGTCAGCTTGATTGAACAAGCTCAGGTAGGCGGGATTATTTTGTTTGCTCGTAACGTCGTCGATGCGGCGCAAGTACGGCAGCTATGTGATGATATTCGCTATTATAATCCTGATATCTTAATCGGTGTTGACCAAGAAGGTGGCCGAGTCGCACGGCTGCGTGATGGCTTTACACCGCTGCCCGCAATGGGAAGGCTGGGCGAATTATTTGATCAAAATCCTAGTGAGGCGCTCAGCTGTGCCTATGATTGTGGCTACTTGATGGCTGCTGAAGTGCTAGCCGTCGGTATCGATTTGAGCTTTGCCCCTGTGTTAGATACAAATGGCGTGAGTGAGGTTATTGGAGATCGCAGCTTTCATAGAGACCCACAAGTGATCACGGCTTTAGCGACTCAGTTTATGCGCGGGATGCGCGCAGCCGGTATGGCAACGACTGGTAAGCACTTCCCAGGTCACGGCGGAGTTGCGCCGGATTCACATGTTGCTGAAGCTATCGATACGCGCGCGCTTGATGAGATTATGGGTCATGATATGCAGCCTTTTGCCCAGACGCTACCTTGGCTCGATGCGTTGATGCCAGCACATGTAATCTTCTCGCAGGTGGATAATAAACCTGCAGGGTTTTCTAAGGTTTGGTTAAAAGACATCATTCGCGATCAGCTGCAGTTCGATGGCGTGTTATTCTCCGATGACTTATCGATGGCAGGCGCGCAGGCTGCAGGTGATGTCAGCGACCGAGTACACGCCGCGATCCATGCTGGCTGCGATATTGCTTTGGTATGTAATGACCGAGTAGCCGCGCACGAAGCGGCAGAAGCGGCCCAAGACTTGCCCTACCCTGACCAGCAGCGTATTAAAACAATGCGTGGCCAAATTCCGGAATGGCGCGGCGACCTCACTTCTACTTGTCAGCAGTTTGAGCATTGGCAACAAGCTCGGCACCGTGTTATACAGACCTTTTTTAATATGCAGACAGCAAACTCAGATGGTAATCAGGTGCAAAATAGCCATACTTTAGACCACTCCGATGACCTAAGCGATCTAAAAGATCCTACTGATTATAAATAACCTTGTGGCTGAGTGCCTAATAGACCGTCCGTTCTAAATAAAAAAAACCGCTCCTAATTAAAGGGGCGGTTCTTTTATTATTATCAAAATAAGACGTATCTATTAATTCGTTGGATCTAAATCAGTTCCCTGACTTGGATCATCACTATCAGGTAAGATATCATCATTATTATTATCTAACGGATTTAGATCTGGATCCGCCAGTGTACCATCAGCATCTAACATACGATCATCACCATCTACTGTGACATCATCATTATTAGCATCTAATGGATTCAAATCTGGGTCCATATTAGCATCCATTTCTTGAGTATCACCTGCTACTACTGCGTTATCATCTGTAGCCATACTCTCATCATAAACACTAAATTCGATACGGCGGTTGCGGAAACGGCCTTGCTCAGTAGCGTTCGTCGCGATAGGGTCAGTCTCGCCCATACCTTTAGTCATAAGCTTACTGCCATCTACGCCTTTAGAGACTAAGTACTCTTTTACAGCATTGGCGCGCTCTTGTGATAGCTCCATATTGTAAGCGTTAGAAGCGAGTTTATCTGTATGTCCAATGATCATCAGCTCCACATCTGGTGTGTTTGTAATCAATTGAGCAGCGCGGTCAAGATACGGCTTATTGGCATCAGGGATGATCGCTTTATCAAGCTCAAAGTTAATAACTTGCAAGCTTAAAGCGCGAGCGACATCTCTTGGATCTGGGTTTTCACCTAGATTATTCATCGCAGTATCAGTAGCGACTAAGCTATCATCAATCTCGCCTTGCAGATCTAGCGGACCTTCGGCGCTCACTGTCATACCAGGCGCAGCAGCTTGCAGATCATTCACTAACTGGTCAAGTACCCCTTCATCTGCGGCGTTCACGATAATCTCTTCACCTTTGATGACCATATTGGCATCTGGTACGCTTTGGAAAATAGGCAATATCGAAGACAATTGCGCAGCGGCTGGCATATCAGCGGCAAAGCTATCATCAACATCAGCGCGGCACTTGTCAGCCTCAGCGCCAAAGGTATTAGATAGCGCATTCATAACATTCGTCTGTAGCGCTTCGTCACCTACATTCATGCGGCAAGCATATAGAGTGTTTGCTTCACCAGTAGCTAACGTTAGTGAAGCTGGCTCAATATCAGCGGCTACAACGGTTTGCTCATCAGTTGCCACCTCTTCAGTCGCCACTGGCGTCGCTACTGGAGCTGGGTCTTCTTGACACCCTCTGAGTAGCGCCCAAGCTAGAGCACCTAGAATAATCAAACCTATGATAGGCAGTAGCGCTTTCATAAAGCTACCGCTCTTTTCTTCTTCACGAACCAATGGCGCAGTACTTGTAGTATTAGAGATACGCTCACCGGCCGGCGCACTAGCGACCATACCTGCCGGAACGACACCTGCCGCCCACGCTGGAATATGATGCTGATAATTTGACAAATTATCATTCAAAAACTGTGGTACAGGCGTGTTACCAGCTAAGCTTTTGATTTCATGAAAGGCGAGCGGTGCCGCCATAGCGACTAGGCCACGAGACGCTGTTGCGTCAACGTTATGCTGACTTGCAAGCTCACGAGAGATTTGGTCACGGTGACTACCATCCGTCCATACTCTATCGTAAAAGCCTTGATCGTCTTGAGCGATGTTTTCATTAGCAAAACGCCCATGAGTGTCTTTATCCGCTAGACGCGCGGCAAAGATGGCGTAAAACTGCTCTAATAAGTTTCTCTTAGCAGGGTTGTGGTCATCCCCAAGTACTGCAGGAGTAACCGTGCGGGTTAAATGACTGATAATATCCATAAGAAGCTCTCTCCAATTATTATGATCTCATTTATAAAAATTATATGATTTGACTTATCTTTAATGAGCTAATCTCTATTAAGCCAACTGTCCTTAAAATTTATCGTATTACTGTTTCGCACATCGTTGATGTTTTAATCTTAGACATTCTTAATCTTAGTAGTTCGATTAACGATATAGAACATGACGATATGGCTATTTAGTTTTACTAAAGACAGTATAGGAGTAGGCGCCTAAATATCACAATAAATGCGCTGTTGTACAAATGATACATTAAGTAATGTTTCAAGTATGACGCGTAACTTTGGTGACTATTTGGCCAGAATATTTTACATTGTAACGATTAAAATAAGCCTCAATATCAGTTAGAACCAATATCTGTCTCAACTCGAGACTCATTATCTAAGCGCTCAGCGACGATAATACTATTAGCCAGGTCGTCCACTTCTGCTGCAGACATGCCATCTATCGCTTGAGTATTGGCTATAGGTCTGGGTGGTAAGTTATTATTTTGATTAGAATTAATACCCGTATAAGTACTATTGCTTGCGTTCTTGTTCGTGTTGCTGCTGACAGTGTTATTGTTATTGTTCGCGTCACCAGGGATAAGGTTAGTATTATCATTACTTGAGCTATTACTGTCATTGACTACAGATGGAATATTGTAGCTATCATTGTCCTGCGTTTCGTTTTGCCACTCAGCATTATTCGCGAATAATGTCCCTTCCTCGCCTGCTGTTACTGGGTTCTCTACCGCGTTAAAGTCGGTATTAGTCGTGATGTTAGCCTTCGGTGCTAAAGCGCGCATATCGGTGAGCAGACGCTGTGATAAGCGATTATCAGGCGACTCTATGGTGATGATGTCGTTTTGTAGCTGTAATCGTGCAAATGGCGCCGACTTTAGCAAGGTAAAAAGACTCGGTAGCAGCTCTATATCAACGGCAGTCAGGCTATCTGCGACACTTGGTTGTCGCTGTAATTCACAAATACTCGCTTGCTCGCCAAAGCTTCTCACTAGCGCTCGACTCAGCGCTTCTTGTAGCGCCGCACTGCCAGCGACACCCTTACAAGTATACAGCTGACCACTATTATCCACGGCAATCAGTAGCTCGGCTGGCATCAATGGCGCAGCGACGGGTTCAGTGACTGTCTCATTAACTGTATCAGTAACTGCCGCGTCCGGCTCTACGCTTATTGACTCATCTGTACTGGCTGAGCTGATATAATTTGGCTGAATTACCAACACCCATATGAGTGCCAAAGCTGCTATCGCAGCGACTAATAACAGCAAACGCCATAATAAATCACGTCTGTTATTACGCTTATGAGTCTGCCTAAATTGACTGATGTTATGACTATGAGCGCTGTTATCGATCGCTATAGACGGTGGTACGCTGCTTGCCTCACTAGGGTCTCCTGTAGCCGTTGCAGCTATTGTAGATGCAGGCTTGCTAGATTCTATCGTTGTAGTAGCGACTTTATCAGAGTTTGACTCACTACTAACGCTGTTAGAGTCCGAGCTCCAACCTAAATTAGAATCCAAAATCGAATCAGAGTCACTATCTGCCCTCTCCTCTAGCAATACTGACTCTGCCCAAACTGGCAAATAATGACGAATCTCTACCTGCCGCTGCTGCAAAAACGCCGGTAAATACTGACCATCAGCTAATATTTTGAGCTCATGGTAAGACAAAACGCTCGCACTTGTGATCAGTGCTATCGTGGTACTCTCATCAAGATGATGGGTCGCAGCTAATTGGTCGATAATAAGCTTGCGCTGGTCTGGGTCTTGCCATAGCTCATGGAATAAAGAGCTCGCTGCTGTATCTGCTGTCGATAACTCAGTGGTTGTCAAGGCTACTGGAGTTGGCAGCTCAGTCGCTTGTAGCAGCTGGGTATAAACCTGCGGTCGAGCCAGACGCGCAATCAGTAGTGCATAAAACTGCTCTAATAAGCTGATATGAGCAATGTTTTGCTCTGCTCCTAATAAGGGCAAACTGACGCTCTGCTCAAGCTGTTCGATAATAGTCATAAAGTCATCTTTACTAAGGTTAAAAAAGAGTGATAGAAGTTTAATTTAGGAACCACTAGGTATCGTTATTAGGTAACATTACTAGGTCATCACAATACTATTATTATGTGCCGCGCTTATAAAACATAATTTGTATAGCTATGTAAATTCATCTGACAGGTAATTGTGATTTATCGTCAAAGACCTTAAGATGAGGTATACATAAGCGATAGCTAGTACGAACATGAAAAGATAAAAAACTTTAAGAAAACGTTACTGCGCTTTTATAGTCAATGAAGAGTTTTTTTATATGGTGACGACTATATACTTTGTGATATAACTTATGCTGCCCAGCCTGAACAAGCAGATGCCTGTCATTACTATTCAATCATTATTAAAGCATAATTTTTGGCCTCTATTCGTTTTTTGCTGAGCCATTTTGGTATTGATTTTAGTGTCATCTATTTGCCACTTATTTATATTTTTATCCATCAGGCGTTGCCTAAGGATTGTCTTTTGCTAAATCATACCACTCTTATTATCATCGTTACGGTCATTGTCAGCTTGTTAGCTTGGCAAAATAAAGCCCTATTTAATCGGCTTATTTTTTATCCGCCAGCGATTACTGATGGTCAATGGGACCGTTTTGTCACTCATGGTTTCATTCATGCAGATAGCATGCATTTGCTGTTTAACATGTTTACCTTGTACTTTTTTGGGCGTGCCATTGAGGGCTTATATCAACCTTTTTTAGGCGGCTTTGGGTTTATCGCTTTTTATATCTTGGCTATCATAGTGGCAATGATACCAAGCTATCTGAAGAATAAGAATAGCGCTAGTTATTTGAGCTTAGGAGCTTCGGGCGGGGTGTCAGCAGTGCTGTTTGCCTATATTTTATTAGCGCCATGGGATATGATTTATTTGTTTGCCATCGTCCCTATCCCTGCTATTTTGTTTGCTGTGGCTTATGTGGCGTATAGCATTTATGCCAACAAGCGCGGCGGCTCTAATATCAATCACATGGCACACATGTGGGGCGGCGCTTTTGGGGTGGTTGCGACTATTATCTTAGAGCCGCGGATACTACCTCACTTTATAAACGCTCTTCTCTCGCCTGGGTTTTAGAGTGGATCACTTTTACACACTTTATAGTAGTAGACGCTTTTAGTTGAGCCTTATACAGATTAGATAAGTTAGGGCGTGTTGAACATTCACAAATAGGCACTGCTGATCGCTAAAATTGTTCCAGACAAGGCGCAAAGCGACGATAATGCAGATGCCTTAGCTAGATTTGCAACGCAGTATGGCGCAATTTTAGCATCAGCCGTAGGGACAGGACTCTTTTTTGCCGCTTCATTGGTAAAAATAGACGCTTAGAGCGACTAAACTTACTATTTTTACCTTCGAATCGTCTAAAAAATAGTCTCTGTCAGTGCCATGGCTGAATGTTCAACACGCCCTATATGAGATAAATTAGATTAGCCGTTATGATTATAGATATTATTGGTGATATTCATGGTTATGCAGATAAACTTGCTGGGTTATTGACTCAGTTGGGTTATGTGCATAATGGTGAGTATTACGTACCACCTGCCAACCACCGCGCCTTATTTATTGGTGATTTGATTGACCGTGGCTCGCAGCAACTACGGACGCTCGAGATCGTCTTTGCGATGCTCGATGCTGATGTTGCTGACGCTGTCATGGGTAATCATGAATATAATGCACTGGCTTATGCAACGCTTGATCCTTATGACGAGGCTCAGTATTTGCGCTCGCATACTGAGCTGCATACTCGCCAGCATGAGGCATTTTTGGCAGAAGCGCCGTTTAACTCTACCAGCCATCACTATTGGCTTGAGCGCCTCTATGAGATTCCGCTTTGGCTTGAGACTGACTACGCCTGTTTTGTCCATGCTTGCTGGGATGTTGATAGTATGGCGATACTCAAACCCTTGCTGACCGCTGATAATTGCCTAACAAAAAATGCGTTGGTCATGACCTCGCAGCAGCCTAGTGTACATTTTGACGCCTTAGAGCGGGTGTTAAAAGGGGTAGAGACGCCGCTACCCGAGGGTTTAGTCATGGTTGATAAAGAAGGCACTGAGCGCTCACGAGTCCGCGTACGTTGGTGGCTTGATGAGCTGAATAAAAAAACCCTTCATGAAGTAGCACGGGCGCCCCAATCAGGCTTGGCGCAAATCCCAAAAGATGCGCTAGCTGAAAATATCGACTTCGCCCTCAAGACCGATAAGCCTGTATTTGTGGGTCACTACTGGCTAACCGGTGAGCCGCAGCTGCTGAGCCCGCAGGTAGTCTGTATCGATTATTCAGCGGCGGTCGATAGTGGCTACTTGACGTGTTATCAGCTCGATACTGAGCAGCCATTGCCGCTAGATAATGCTAATTTTGTGCAATACCGTCATGAGTAGATGATTTATAGTTCATTACTAAGTCTACTAGCGTTAATAAAGCCGAAAACCTTATCATTTACATCTATCAGCTTATTATAAAAACTTGTCTTTACGGCAGTAGGGAAACTTTTGTATGATGGGCTTTTTGAGGATATTGCATCATGAGCACACCACCTGTCGAACAACCAAGCCCTATTGCCTCCCCAGCTGGTCAGCCAAAAGTCGGTCTCATTATGGGCTCGCAGTCTGATTGGGCCACTATGAGCGCGGCCGCGCAGCTATTAGCGGATTTCGATATTGCCTTTGCTTGTGAAGTAGTCTCCGCTCATCGTACGCCAGATAGGTTATTTGACTACGCTAAAAGTGCCAAAGACCAAGGCTTACAGGTGATCATTGCAGGCGCAGGCGGCGCAGCGCATCTGCCTGGTATGTGCGCTAGTCAAACCTCCCTACCCGTATTGGGCGTACCGGTGAAGTCCTCTATGCTCAGCGGCTGGGATAGTCTGCTTTCTATCGTACAAATGCCAAAGGGCGTCGCTGTCGGCACTTTAGCCATTGGTACCGCGGGCGCTTATAACGCTGCGTTATTAGCTATTCAAATACTAGCGCTACATGATGAAGCAATCGCTAATAAATTACATGAGCTTAGAGAGCAGCAAACACAGACTATCTTAGCTAGCCCAACGCCTGGTATCATTAATAGCTGATAGTTAGTGTACAAAGCAGCTAAATGATTAGAAAATCGCTTTTTCAGTCGTTTCACTTGATATTTATTATCAGATGCGTTTAACTAAACCTAAGGTGCCTATAACGATAGCGCACCTTTTCTTATTTTTACTCTGTTCCAAATCGCTTATTTTAAATCCCTAGAAAACCCAACTCACTGTACCCATTGCTAAATAAAAGAGCCTGTTATGACCACCGCCAATGCCTATCCTACTTCTCAAACTATTCGTACCATCGGTATCTTAGGTGGTGGCCAGCTCGGCATGATGCTCGCTGAAGCTGCTCTGCCGCTTGGCTATCAGTGTGTGTTTTTGGAGGACAATGCCGCTTGTCCAGCCAGCCTTTACGGTACGGTTTATCATAGCGAACAGCTAGAGGACTTTATCGCCGCCGCTGACGTCTTTACTCTCGAGTTTGAGAACACACCGGCACAAACCGTACAGAAGCTCGCCAATCTAGCAAAATCAGGTAAAAATAAAGGCATGTTCCCGCCTCCTATCGCTCTAGATGTCGCGCAAGATCGCCTAAAAGAAAAGCAGATGTTCAATGAGCTAGATATCGCCACAGTGCCGTTTAGGGCCGTGCATTCATTGGCCGAGCTGCAGCAAGCTTGCCAAGACTTAGGGCTGCCTATCGTTTTGAAGACCAGCCGCGGCGGCTATGATGGCAAAGGTCAATATGTCATCAAAGAAGACAGCGACATTAAAGCGGCTTGGCAAGCGCTCAAAGACGCGGTATCGGGTAAAGGTAGTCTCACCCCTACTCCTGCACCGCTGATCGCTGAAGGCTTTATCAACTTTAGCCGCGAGGTGTCCATCATTGCAGCGCGTGGACAAGCAGGAGAGGTGCGCTGTTATGAGCTGGTAGAAAACCATCATCATCACGGTATACTCGCCAAGACTCGAGCGCCAGCTGTCGGCACAAGCCACTTATTTCCTAAGGCAAAAGCGGCGATGACTACGCTGATGAATCATCTCGACTATGTCGGCGTCATGGCGCTTGAGCTTTTCGTCAGTAAAGACGCGCAAGGTCACGACTATCTGCTAGCCAATGAGATCGCGCCGCGCGTGCACAACTCTGGACACTGGAGCATTGAGGGGGCGATTACTAGTCAATTTGAGAATCATATCCGTGCGGTCGTAGGTTTGCCATTGGGCGATACTGACAATATTCATCCAGCGATTATGGTCAATGTTTTAGGACAATACCCTGATATCAAGGACGCACTCGCTATCGATGGCGCGCACTATCACAGCTATCATAAAGAAGAGCGTGAAGATCGTAAAATCGCTCATATTACCTTGATGCCAAACGACGTGGCTGATCTAGACCCTGCTTTAGCTAAGCTTGTCGCAGTATTGCCAAACAAAGTCGGATTAGATAAAACCACCGAACTATCCACTAACACTAAAGACGCAAACTCTGAGGCTAGCGCTATAAGTGAGGATAAGACGCAAACCACTTCAGCAGCTAGCGAAACCGCTGCTACTAATAGCAGTCCTACAGTTAAAGAAACCAATCACAAGGCCAAAAAATAATGCAGATCTGGGTGGACGCTGATGCGGTGCCAATCGTTGCCAAAGACTTGATTATCAAGACCGCTGAGCGCACGCAAACCATGGCGATATTTGTCGCCAACCAACCCATTAAGCTGCGTAAATCACCGCTGCTTTTAATGACGGTCGTGCCGCATGGTTTTGATAAAGCCGATGACTATATCGTTGAGCAGATTCAGGCAGGTGATTTGGCTATCACTAGCGACATTCCCTTAGCGAATGACATACTCGAGAAAGGCGGAATGGTTTTGACCCCGCGCGGGATGGTTTATGATAAAAACAACATCAAGCAAAAGCTCAATATGCGCGACTTTATGGATACCATGCGCGGTACGGGAATGTTAGAGCTACAAGAGATGAGTGGTCAAAAACCTTATGGCGAGCGCGACAAAAAAGCTTTTGCCGACGGTCTGAATCGTTTGGTACGCTAAAGCTTCAAGCAAGTTTTTACATGACTTGCTTGTTTTGCAAAGCGTATACAGTCTGCTACCAAACACTATGTAATAGGCACTTACGCTCACTCAAGATACTATCTATTTTTGTTATGCTAGTTTTAATTTCTTAAAACATGTAAACAAAGTAAACACTTAAACAAAATTCAAAATCTTAAGAGAATTAATCAATAAAAATAGGATAGTATATGAAAATTTTAGTAATAGGCACTAGTGGCCGTGTTGGTAATGATTTAGTCAAACAACTGCTAGCCGAGAATCATCAAGTCATCGGTACCACTCGTCAAGAAGAGCAACTGTTCTCTGACGATAATTACACTCAGCTAGATTTAGATATTATGGCTGACAAAGACAACATCCAGCAGCAGCTAGAGGATGATATAGAAGCGGTATACTTTGTGGCAGGTTCCGGCGGCAAAGAGATATTAGAAGTGGATCTGCATGGTGCGGTAAAGACAATGCAAGCGGTGCAAGACAAAGGTATTAAGCGCTATATCATGCTCAGCACTGTGTTTTCTTTAGACACCAGCAAGTGGGATAACGAAGGCATTAAAGATCTAAAAGGCTATTATATCGGTAAGCACTACGCCGATCAGTGGTTGGTCAATGATAGCAGCCTTGATTATACTATCGTGCAGGCAGGTGCACTAAAAGAGCGAGCTGGCACAGGCAAAATCGCTATCGACAAAGATGAAGCCGGTGAAAATGCTATCGAAGATGTCGCAGCGACTTTGGTTGCGGTATTAAATGCCGATAATACTAGCAAAAAGGTCTTTAACATCCAAAATGGCGAGACCGCTATCAAAGAAGCGATTGCCAGTGTATAAACGCTAGCGTTTGTCTAAAACAAGAGCAATTTGTTAAAGAAGGATAAGTTATTGAACTTATCCTTTTCTTATTTACGCCAAACCACTTGGCAACGCGATCACCTCTGAGAGCTTGTCAGCGCCAGTGAGCACCATAAGCAGTCTATCTACTCCTAACGCTATGCCGCTACACGGCGGCAAATCATCGCAAGCTGCTAGTAAGTACTCATCTATCGGCATCTGCGCCAAACCATGCGCTACGCGCTGCCTATTATCCGCCTCAAAACGCTCCCTCAAAGCTTGCCCATCTGCTAGCTCATCATAAGCATTCGCAATCTCAATACCGTCTATATAAAGCTCAAAGCGTTTGGCAATCAGGTTACCTTCTTTATCGAGACAGGTTTTGGCTAGCGCCGCTGTAGCGGGCGGATAATCGATAATCAGTGTGGGCAAATCATGACCGAGCTTAGGCTCCACGAGATGACTAAACAACAGATCAAGCCAGCCTTGCCGCATCTCTTCGCTATCTACCGCAAGTGGCTCTGGCGGCGCGATATCTATATTCGCCAGCCCCTTATCTTCTGCTACCGCTTTTAGCGCCTCAAGGCTAGCGCTTAGCGGATGAATACCGACATGATCCATAAACGCATCAATGTAACGGTAATGATTCATAATAACCGGATAGCCATACAGCGCTTCTAGCAGCTTGCCCAACTCTTCAGCCAAATCGTTCAAGCTATAGTGCGGCTGATACCACTCTAGCATCGTAAACTCGATATTGTGCCGCGAGCCGATTTCGTTGTCCCGAAATACCGAGCAAATCTGATAAATCGCCACTTGCCAGCTGGCAAGTAAACGCTTCATCGCAAATTCAGGAGAAGTATGCAAATAAAAGGGTCGCGGTTTATCTTGATAAGTGACCCGAGCAGCAACCGACTGCAAAAAAGTATCGGTATTCGCCGCTTGTGAGAGGAGCGGTGTCTGTACTTCTAACACTTGGCGCTGAGCAAAAAACTGACGAATCGCCACTAGCATCTGCACACGCCTACGCGCCATCTCTAAGGTCATGGTTGGGGCGTAAGCGGGCTTATCAGTGCGCCTATCATCTGACATAGTGATACTCATTATTGTTTACTACTAATCGGCTATTTTCAATGCTCATTGAATGTTCACTGGTTACTATTTTATGGCGAATTTACTTGGGCTATGACTGCCATTCACGGCGCAGATGATAGTCGCGCCTGAGCTGGTCAAAGTCATGGCCATTTACTTGCCCATCCTTAACTGTCGCGCGCAGCTGCTCATCGTCTTGTTTGATATCGTAGAATCTATCTAGTTTATCAGGATTGGCTTTTAGCTCTGACCACAGATATAGGTTATCTGGCAGCAAATTGTGCATAGACTGAGAAAGTGTAATTTTGAGCTCATCGCATAGCGCATCGTAGATCATTTGCGTACCGCGTAGTTTACCTTCTAGGCTATAGCCAGCGATGTGCGGTGTGGCGATAGCAAGCTTGCCGAGTAATGACTCAGCCACCTGCGGCTCATGCTCGAATACATCGAGCACCACTTGCCGATGGCTACGCTCGATATCCGCTGCTAACGCTGTCGCTTCAACTACCGGTCCACGGGCACTATTGATAAGTAACGTATCGGTAGGCATCTTCTGCAAAGCTGCCATATCGATCATATGATAGGTGGGATAGTCGCTAGTCTTTTTATCCGTTAAAGGCACATGCAAGCTGACAACATTGCTTTGTAGCACTTGCTCAAAGCTTGCATTATTGAACTTCGACGGCGGCAATAAAGGGTCATAGCCGAGCACTTGCCAGCCTAAGTCAGTGGCGTATTGCGCCAATGTGTTGCCGATATTACCTAAACCGATAATCCCTAAGGTTATGCTCTTAGACCAGTACTCTGGCCGCAAAGTCAAAATCGCAGTGAGCACATATTGGGCCACTGAATGCTTGCTAGAGCCTGCTGCATTCGCAAAATGAATATTACGCGCGCTCAGATAGGCCTGATCAACATGATCAGTGCCGATAGTAGCCGAACCGATAAATGTCACGCTACGATTATCCGCTAATAGCGACTCATTGATAGGCGTGACAGAGCGGATTAACAGCACGTCGGGCTGATGGGTAGCGAGCAATTGCGCGTCAATCTCACGCCCTGCTACGCGAATAATGTTGACCGTTTGCTGAGTGTTTTTGCCAAGCGTCTGCGCATTAAAAAACTCATCAAGGCTTGCGATGTTGCTATCGGCAATGATAGTCAAAGTAGCCGTTTTATCAGCTTTAGCATTAGACATAGTTAGGCTTCTTTTAAGATAGGGAGTATAAGTTTACCGCGCGTTTTAGCTTTTGCTATCCGGCTTATCTATTAGCGCGACAATGCCATCACCTGACAGTACCACATCTTGCGAGGCAAAGATCTCATTTTTATGATTAGAAATCCACTCTCGCCACACAGCCAAACCGATAGCTAGCACGACTGGGCCAATAAACAGACCAACAAAACCAAAAGCCGTCAAGCCGCCTAATACGCCAATAAAAATAATAATAAAAGGAATCTTAGTCGCGCCGCTAATAACAATCGGCCGAATCAAATTATCGACCCAGCTGATGACCAGTATGCCCCACAGCGCTAGCCCAATACCCTCTGTCGTGTGACCTTGGCTTAACAGCCAAATCGACACCGCTCCCCACGCAAATGGTGTACCAAAAGGAATCAAAGCTACGATAAAGGTGATAATCGTTAATAAGATAGGGCTCGGAGAATTAGAGAAGTAATAACCAATACCGGCGAGCAAAGCCTGCGCCAATGCCGTCAAGCCAATGCCATAGACTACTGCCTGTGTCGTGGTACCGACAGAGTCGATATAGCCATCGATACGGTTACCGATGATATTACGCAGCGCCTGTCTGATTTGGCGCATCAAGCTATTACCATCGCGGTAGAAGAAAAACAGCGTCATCAGTGCCATACCAAGCTTCGCTAAACTACTGAACACAACATCAAATGCCACTTTACCATAGTACAAATGCGACTGTATCCAAGTTCGAAACGCTTCAAGCGCGCCTTCAGGGTTTTTATTGATACTCCAAAGAATGTCTTTAATCTGCTGACCAATCACCGGTAAGTCTTTGATCGCATCTGGCACATCTAGATAGCCCGCCTTGACGCGGTAGATGATATTACTATACAAGCTCAGCGCTTCTTGCTGCAAGATAAACACCCCAACCAGCAAAGGCACGCCTATGATTAAGCTGATGCTAACCGTCATAATGCCGGCGCTAACGCCTGAGCTAAACTTCGCCTTTTCATTAAAAAACTTATAAATAGGAAAAGTGACGTAAGCTAAAATGGCCGCCCATAGCGCAGGTATGATAAAAAACTGTATCACCTGAAAGCACAGAATGAACAATACCACTAACAGCGTTATCGCCAGCAAGCGCTGAATAATAAACTCTTTTGTCCAGTTTTCAATCATAGCTATCAACCAAGAAGGCACCATAAAAACCGCGAGATTTTTATCGTAAAATGTATAAATATAACGATATGACACTGCTAAAAAGTATAGCGCTCATAAAGACAGACTTAATAAGGTATGTTTGCTGTTTCGCGCGCCAGTACTGCCAGTACTTATTTATAAACCCGCTAGCGCTATCTTAGCCAAAGTGCTACCTGACGATACTACAAATAGGATAACTATTGACGGGATAACCCGTAATAGAAAGTAGACTACTCATAAGCTAGTTTTACTTATTTAAAGCTAAATCTTTTTAGTTACAGCATGAAGGAGCAAAGGCCTAATCGTCGATAGCTATTATGCAATAAGCCTCTACAGAACAGTAATAGTATGTTGTAATTTTTACTTACAATTTTATGCCTGAGGTTGCTTAAAACTAAAGAGGAGCTGTATTTTTGATAAAGGATAATACCTCTAAAACAAGCGCAACTAGCCGATAAATCTAACCCAACCTGCAATTCTTATCATGAACACTAGTCAGTCATCTACTAGGCTAAATGACCGCAGCATTCTCTTAGGTTTGGTAATTGATGTTATACTAAAGGCATTGTGCTCGTTTTTTAACTGCTCTCAGACGATCCCTCGATAAGATGGCTTTTAAAGAGTAGCGCTAGGGTTATTCTGCTTTTGCATCTAGTATTTTAGATGTCAAAAGCTTAATTATAATGATTTTAGCTTAGCAGTTTTGCTGGCAAATAACAGCCCTAACCCTGAGCACAACCCAAAAAAATAACAATGCATTTTTTATTTTGCTCGACTTATAACCATTCACTACTCAGATAATATATCTATAGGAAAATAACAATGTCAAAAGACAACAACTCAAATTCTGCTGACAAAGGCGGAGTTAATCATGCCCAAGCGAATGCTGACACGGGTGCTAATAATGCTACCGGCAATGTCACTTTTGCGTTGGCGCAATCGCATTTTTTAGTCGGCGATATCAATACCAATACCGATAAAATGCGCAAACTGGCCATCGAAGCTCGAGAACAAGGCGCTGATGTCATTATCTTTCCGGAGCTGGCCTTGCTTGGCTATCCGCCGCAAGACCTATTACTGCGCCCTAGCCTTTCAGGGCGAGTCAAAAGCGCGCTATCGGCGCTCAGTGACATCGAAAACATCGTGATGATTGTCGGCTATCCTCATGTCGATCATCATGGTACTTTTAACTCAGCAGCTATCTTACATAATGGTCATCAAAAGGGCTTTTATCACAAGCAAATCCTGCCAAACTACGGCGTGTTTGATGAGCGCCGTTACTTTGATAAAGGCCGTAATCAGGTTTTATTCGACTACAAAGGTCTCACTATTGGTCTGCTCATCTGTGAAGACTTATGGGAAAAAGCGCCTATCAGCGATCTCAAAAAACAAGGCGCTGATTTGGTCATTAGCCTTAACGCCTCGCCTTTTGAGCTTGATAAACAAGACAACCGTAAGGCCATGCTAGCCAAACGCAGCAGCGAGCAGCAGTTGCCCATTTTATATCTCAATGCTGTCGGTGGCCAAGACGACTTAGTCTTTGATGGCGGCTCGATGGTGGTGCAAGCAGACGGCACTATCGCTCACGAAGCGCCAAGATTTATGGAGCAGCTATTATTGGCCAGCCTAGATGTCAGCACTGCAAAATTTGACACTCAGCAAAAAGCGCCCTTGAGCCTAAGCCGTGAGTCTGAGATGTATCAAGCCTTAGTCGTTGGTCTACGAGACTATGTCAATCACTCAGGATTTACTGGGGTAATTATTGGCTTATCAGGCGGTATCGACTCAGCACTGACCTTATGCATCGCCGTTGATGCGCTAGGTGCGGACAAAGTTTATGCGGTGATGATGCCTTATGAGTACACCTCAAAGATCAGCTTGGAGGACGCGCAAGCACAAGCACGCCGCTTAAACGTCTCTTATACCGTCTGCCCGATCTTCGATGCTGTTGAAGGCATTCGCCATACGCTAGCGCCTTTATTTAACAAATCACCGGCCGATACGACCGAAGAGAATATCCAAGCGCGCGCTCGCGGCGTTATCTTGATGGCACTATCCAATAAGTTTGGGCATTTGGTCATTACTACCGGTAATAAGTCGGAGCTGGCGGTCGGCTACTCAACTTTATACGGTGATATGGCAGGCGGCTTTGATGTGCTAAAAGACGTGTACAAATCACAAGTTTATGATTTAGCCAGTTACCGCAATCGCTTGGAGGACACGCCTGTTATTCCTGAGCGCGTCATTACGCGTCCGCCATCGGCTGAGCTGCGCCCTGATCAAAAAGACCAAGACAGCTTGCCTGACTACGATACCTTAGATGCTATCTTGACCCTTTATGTTGATGAAGACATGGGTTATCAAGAAATTATCGATAAAGGCTATGAAGCAAAGCTTGTCGCCAAGACGATCAAGATGGTAGATAATAGCGAGTACAAGCGTCTACAAGCGCCAATCGGTACTAAGATCAGTCACAAAGCCTTTGGCCGTGAACGCCGCTATCCACTGGTTAATAAATGGTCTATTAAAGGCTAAGCCCGCTTGTTACAGTCGTCTCACTTTTATTATTAGCTGGGTGCTTGCCCAGCTTTTTTAGTTTTTATAAATAAGTTTTTTGGTTTATTCCCTACTTATCTATCATTTTATATCCGAGTACGTCATGAGCTTGCTAACACGAAACCATCAGCGGCTTTATGATGTATATGCTACGTAAAATCCCAAAAAAGACCGATACGATTGAATATGCCAATTATCGCTTTGAGATTTTGGCGACACAGCATCTAAAAATCAATCAGTTGCTGGTTACTAAGTTGGATGACGATACTCAGTAATCATGTTAAAACAACGCTAAAATAATGCTTAATAACGGTACTTCACCGTAGAGACCCTAATCACGCGCGCCAAAAATAGCGCTGCCAACGCGTACCATCGTTGAGCCCTCTGCTATCGCCTCGGTCATATCAGCGCTCATACCCATGCTAAGGGTGTCCCATGAGCTCAGCTCTGTATGAGCCTGTCGCACCTCATCAAACAGCTGCTTGGTGCGAGCAAAAGCGTCGGTGTCCGCTTTGGCAGGGATAATCATCAGGCCGCGCAATTGTAAGCGCTCATACCCCTTAACAGTCGCTATCAGCTCTGGTAGCTGCTCAGGCGTACATCCAGACTTACTCTCCTCGTCATCGATATTGAGTTGAATTAAGACATTAAGGGCTGTCATATTATCAGGACGCTGATCATTTAAGCGCTTGGCAATAATGTCACGCTCAAGCGTTTGTACCCAATCAAAATGCTCAGCGATATCGCGGGTTTTATTACGCTGAATACTACCGATATAATGCCAGACGATATCTTCTGTCGCCGCCTCTGCTCGCAGTTGAGTAATCTTATCCAGCGCTTCTTGTAGATAGTTCTCACCAAAGTCGCGCTGACCTCTCTGCGCTAGAGCTTTTATTCTCTCTACAGGTTTGGTCTTAGAGACGGCTAACAGCTTGACATCATCTATATGGCGAGAGCTTTGCTTGCACGCCTCTGCCACTTCTGCGTTGACTTGTTGCCAGTTATTTATCAATTCATCAGTTGCCCGATTATCAGTATTCATAAGTCACTCAGGTGTTGTAAACATTTTAAAGGTGTCTTTCGCGTCTTATAGTAAACTCAATTTAAAAGTATTATAGCGCTACTGGGGTGAATTTTCCGCAGCCTCTGTGATAGCAGCACGCAAGAAAAATTTATACCAGTAGCGCATTTGAATTGATGACAATTTTATTTTTAATAGACTATAGACCAAGATAAGCTAAATATATCAAATTAGGGCGTGTTGAACATTCAAATATTAGGACTGCTGATAGATAAAATCGCACCAAACTAGGCGTAAACCGACGATAATGTCGAGGCCTTAGCTAGGTTTACAACACCGTTTGGGGTGATTTTAGCATCAGCCCTTTGGGGCGGGGCTCTTTTTTGCCAATACATGGCGAAATTGTCTATCCTAGAATGACTAGGATTCGAAAATTTCACTGCGTATTGCCTGTAAAATAGCCGCCGCCAGTGCCACATTTGAATGTTCAACACGCCCTAATCTATTTTTGCATTTTATTTATATAGCAGATGGTTATATGAGCCTAGTCTTGTTATGATATTGTTACACGAATTAACGTAAGCGTATGAGTCGCTTATCTTAATTGTACTGGTTATACAAAACTGATTGCCAAGAACTGATCAATAGGAAAGCCCTATCATGACTAAAAAAAGCGCTATAAGTATCGAAGACTTATTGCAGTTCACCGTCAAGCACAAAGCCTCTGATCTACATATCTCAGCAGGAATGCCAGCGATGATTCGAGTCGATGGCGAGATGACACGCATCAACATGCCGGCGATGAGCCATCAAGTCGTTCATCAGCTCATTTATGACATCATGAATGATAAGCAGCGCGCTGACTTTGAAGAGTTTTTTGAGACGGATTTTTCTTTTGCTATACCCAATTTAGCACGCTTTCGGGTTAACGCTTTTAATCAAGACCGCGGCGCAGGAGCCGTATTTCGGACGATTCCCTCGACTGTTTTGACTCTAGAAGATTTAGGCATGGGGGATATATTCAAAAAAGTCTCAGACTTTAAGCGCGGTATTGTCTTGGTTACCGGTCCGACAGGCTCTGGTAAATCAACGACTCTCGCGGCGATGATCGATTATATCAACGAGACTCGTAAAGAGCATATCTTGACTATCGAAGACCCTATCGAATTTGTGCATCAGTCTAAAAAAAGCTTAATCAATCAGCGCGAAGTGCACCGCGATACCTTAGGTTTTGAGCCAGCACTACGCTCAGCTTTACGTGAAGATCCCGACGTGATATTGGTCGGTGAGCTACGTGACCTTGAGACTATTCGGCTGGCACTTACCGCGGCTGAAACGGGTCATTTAGTGTTTGGCACTTTGCATACCAGCTCAGCGGCGAAGACTATTGACCGGGTCATTGACGTTTTCCCAGCTGCCGAAAAAGACATGATTCGCGCTATGCTATCAGAGTCTCTACAAGCAGTCATCTCACAAACCTTGCTACGTCGTCAGACTGGCGGCCGTATTGCGGCCCACGAGATTATGCTTGGAACCCCTGCTATTCGTAACCTGATTCGCGAAAATAAAATCGCCCAGATGTACTCGTCGATTCAGACCAGTGCTGGCGACGGTATGATTACCCTTGATCAAACTTTAAAGAATTTAGTTAGCCGAGGTACGATATCGCGGGAAGTTGCGCGTCCTTATGCCAAGCAGCCTGAGACTTTTTTATAGCGCATATAGGCCGTCACAGTATCTTACGAGACTAGGCAGTAACTGGCTAATGAGTAACAGAGATTGCGAAAGGATTTATATAGCTTTTTAACTTAGAGATTTTTAATTTTATTATTATAGTTTGGGAAAACCATGGACTTCGAAAAACTGCTGCAACTCATGATTGCAAAAAACGGTTCCGATCTGTTTATTACCGCTGATGTCGCACCTTCTATGAAGGTCAATGGCCAGATTTTTCCGATTGGTAAAACACCGCTCAATGGCGAGCAAACCATGAAGCTGGTCAAAAGCGTCATGACGGGCAGTCAGCAACAAGAGTTTGAAAGCACCAACGAGTGTCAATTTGCCATTACCGATGAAGCACAGCAAGCGCGCTTTCGGGTCAGTGCTTTTGTGCAGCGCGATATGGCGGGCATGGTTCTGCGTAAGATTGAAAGTAAGATTCCAACCGTTGAAGAGCTGGGTCTCCCCGCTTCTTTAAAAGAATTGGCAATGGAAAAACGCGGTATTATCTTATTAGTAGGCGCTACCGGTACTGGTAAATCCACCACTTTAGCGGCGATGATAGGCCACCGTAATAAAAACTCGCACGGTCATATCATCACCGTTGAAGACCCTATTGAGTTTTTGCATGAGCATCAAGGGTGTATCATCACTCAGCGTGAAGTGGGTATCGATACGCACTCGTTTGAAGCAGGGCTAAAAAACACTCTGCGCCAAGCGCCAGATGTTATTTTGATCGGTGAGATTCGTAACCCAACAGTGATGAGCTACGCCATTCAATATGCCGAGACGGGACATTTGGTGTTTGCCACTTTACATGCCAATAATGCCAACCAAGCCATCGATCGTATCATTCACTTTTTTGAAAGCGAGCGTCATACGCAAACCTTTATGGATCTATCGCTTAACCTAAAAGGTATTGTCGCGCAGCAGCTCATTCCTACTGTCAATGGTGAAGGTCGTCGCGCAGCGATTGAGATACTGCTAAACTCGCAATTAATCAGTGATTATATTCGTAAGGGTGAGATTCATGAGATAAAGAATGTCATGACTCGCTCACGTGATAGCGGGATGCAGACCTTTGATCAGGCACTATTCGACTTATACGAAAATGGAGAGATAGAGTACCAAGAAGCGATTAAACACGCCGACTCCCCGAATGATTTGCGCCTACAGATTAAGCTCAATAGTAAAAAGAATAAACGCAGCTTCACCGACAACAGTGAGAGCTTGTCTTTAAATAACAGCTAGTTTTATTTAAAGCATACAAAAAAGCAGCTTACCTTTTTAAGATAAGCCACTAAAAGGAGATGCTGCTTTTTTGCTGCAAGGATATCAGCTATCTAGCGTTATCTTGGCATGCTTGATTATTACAAATGCCGTACAGCACCAAGGAGTGGCCTGATAACTTAAAGCCATGCTCTTTCGCTACTTTGAGCTGCTCTTCTTCGATGACCTCATTATGAAACTCAACGATTTTGCCGCAGATGTCACAAACCAAGTGGTCATGATGCTCCTCTTGGGTGATCTCAAACACCGATAAGTTATTTTCAAAATTATGGCGCTCGACAATGCCAGCTTGCTCGAACTGAGTCAACACTCGATACACGGTCGCTAGCCCAACGTCCTCTCCTTGCTCAATCAGCGCTTTATAGACCTCTTCTGCGCTCATGTGATGACGCTCTGCCTGCTCAAGCAGCTCTAATATTTTCACACGCGGTAAGGTTACTTTTAGCCCCGCTTTACGTAGTTCTTGATTGGTAATCGTCATAATATCCCTTCTGACTGTTAAGTCTTAACAAATAAGAATAAAGAAATCATTATTAAAAGTAGTTAGCCTTATACTGACAATTTAAAGCTAAAATAATGCAGTTATTAGTCGCTAGCATTACCTAGCAACCTTAACGCAAGCTCATGAATTTACACTATAAATCATTAAAAGTAACCCCAAGAGCTGCGTAAATAATGTCGTAAGTGGTAGGCAATTGCAAGTAAATAACGTATCATTTGTTCAAGATTGCCGGCTAGAGTCGCCATAGTGGCGATGCGCCGTGCCCCACCCATTTTTTATGAGTCATCTTACCATGATAAAGTCGCAAGTTCTTCGTACTCCAAATCTTTTATCCTCTAGCAAAATCTCTTTACCAAAAGCCTTTTTGCGTAAAGGGCTACTGGCATTGACCTTGGGCGCTAGCGTTGCCCTATCTGGTTGTTCGCTGTTTAGCGTCTATACGATTGATTTGCCGCAAGGGACACCTATTACCCAAACGCAAGCGCAGAAACTGCAAGTGGGTATGAATCAAAACCAAGTGCTCTACATCCTAGGCAGTCCTGCTATTCGAGATACTCTTGCACCTAATCGCTGGGATTATATTTATGACTATCAGGCCGGCACTGAAGGCAAGCGTAAAGGCATTGCTGATGTCAAAAATGCCAGTCAGCATCTGATCGTGTATTTTGATGAGCAAGGTATCGTTACGCGTATCGAAGGGGTTGACTCACTACCCGTCTCTTAGTTAGATGACTTCGCGACGCTTTTGCTTTTACGCTGAGACATAGGATCAGCGTTTAGGCTGCGGTAGACCTCGATGCGATCGTAAGCTTGCAACTGATAGCTTAGAGGCTGCTTTTGCGCGTACACACCAACGTGCCAAAGCTTAGCTTTTGGCACTTCTACCTCCATCATCTGCTCACACCACACTGCCAGCTCCGCAAACTGCAATAGCCATCCTGCTTGTGCTAACGCCTCATATAGCGTCGTGCCCGCTTTTACAGTGAGCGGTTTATAGTGTTGACGCTGCGCGGTTTCAGCATACGCCAAGTATACGGTAATCATAGAGGATGTCGTAACGGCAGCACTGCTCTTATCCGTTAGCTCGACCACGATAGCACCCAACCGACAAAGGCCAATATCATTGCTAGTGGCACCACTAGACGTATCGCTACACGCCAAAGGTTGTATAGCGCCTCGCTACTAAAATTCAAAGCCTTACGTAAATGGCTAATCTTCATCTGCCAGCCCGCAAAGATCGATAGCAACAGTACTGCGATACTGCTGACGATGACTAATAAACCCACGAGCCATATCGTCGGAACTGCAACCGCTAAGATCGCGACTAATACTAGCGTGAGCACGAGGCTGACGAGCAAGCCAAACTTATGCGCCAATTGCTGAGTACTATAATGCAGCAAATAACTGGCGACAAATAACACCCCAAACCAATAAGACAACTGCCCTATAGGCGGTAACGATAAGGCACTCGTTAATAAAGCGACGACCCCGACCACTAACTGCAATATCCAAATCGGTAATACTCGCTTCGTTGCTGGCAGCTTAGTTTGCGCGCTGCCAGTCGAGAGGCTAGACGTTGAAGTATTAGTAAATGAGCCGCTCTGCTGATCGCTAGATACCGCAGTTATAGATGCTTTACTGACTAAATGCTGCCCAAACCAATACAGCCCTGTACCTGCGCCAACACTAACCAACGCCAAAGCGACAGCGCGCGCCCATTCGCTGAGCGTAATATTAGTCATAGCAAAGTCAATGCTTGGCAAGCCATTAGCAAACCCTAGCAATAACCCTATGATAATGAGTCCTAGCCCAATCGGTAAAGTCGTGGCCCCAAGTAAACTCAATAACACGACTATGACGACTAAGCCGCCTGCCACCGCAAAATGCGGTAGATTAGGCGCACTATTTAGCTCCATCAATGCGGCTAACATGCCACTGCTTGCACCTGATATGACCAGCGCAGCGATGACGATAGTCACTACTGCTGCCAGCCAGCCAAAGCCGCGCCAGACAGGGCTAGCGTCTGCTTCCCGAGTCAGCTTTTGCATTCCGGCCAATGGCGCTTCGACACTGCGGTAAGCTAAGGCAATCTCAGCATACACTACGGGTAGCGACACTAGTAACATCGCCAATAACCACAGTAGCCAAAAATCAATCTGCCCTACTACCTCCGGTGCAAACCAACGAAAAAGTAATAGCGGCAGTAATGCTGCTATAAAATAAGAAGCATAGCGGCTCATCATAATCTCAATCCAAACTAATCTAAGGTTAGTAATAGTACAAAAAATCCGCTCATCTTTAAACGGTATTATTGAATCGATAGTAAATAGTAAAGGTTCAACAGCTATAAAAAAACCCCGAAAACGGGGTTTAATTATCAAACAATGACGATATCAAGTAAGCGATTCACTCAGTTTACCTATTTAACGCTCTAGTTAACTCTTTTAGTGCAGCGCGCTAATGTAGTCTGACAAAATGCGAATATCACGATCTGATAGTCTTGACGATACCATCTGCATCATGCCTTTTTCGCCTTCTTTATCCGCATCGTTGTAGCGCTTTTGCTCATCACCGGTGACATCGTCTTCACGGCCAGCAGCGCGGAACAGTTTAAGCTGATTGGAGATATACTCAGCGTGTTGTCCGCCTAGGCGCGGAAACGCAGCCCAAGAGTTACCCGCACCATCAGGACCATGACAACCGGCACAGCCAATAACGCCACGCGACTTATCACCACCTAAGTAGAGCTTCGTTGCTTCCTCATTGGTCGCCGGATTAGCGAACCCTACGCTCCACACTGGTTGTTCAGAATAGTAACCCGCCACGTTAGCCAAATCTTGCTGTGACAAGTTTGCCACTTGTGACTGCATGATACCATTGACTCGGTAGCCTGATTTGAAGTTGACCAATTGTTTATAGAGATACTTAACGTTCTGGCCACCTAAGTTAGCTTGTGCAGGTACGACACTTACTCCATCGACCCCGTGACAGGCAGCACACACTGTTTCAGCGATTTGTTTACCGGCATTAGCGTCATATTCAGGAACGATAATAGCAGCTTGAACGCTGTAACTTGCAAAACATAAGCTGGCGGCAGCGATTAACTTTTTCATTGATACGAATCCTACTAACTCGGCGTAAGCATTACTTGGAGTATTTGTAATATAAAGGAGCCAGATATCTACGTACAGACATCCGATACATAATAGTCACTGCACTGTCCATACAGCGAGTTGCCTCTTAGGTCTCAATTACAAGCCGCCCAAAAGTACTTACTAACATCAGGGTTTATTTGCGATTATTATAGCAAGACTTTGATGGATTTGCCTACTTAATCGTCATACCTCAGGGTTTTTATCACCAGATTAATCGCCTAAACAGTCAATAACAGGCCATGATTTGGATCTTATTGACTCATATAATCGATTAATTGACGATAATCATCATCACTACACTCATCACACAGGCCGCCCGCTGGCATCTGAATCATGCCGTTTTTTACTGAGCTGACTAAGGCGGGCATTCCTTTTTGCTGTTTTAGCTTAGCCCAACCTGCACTATCACCTTTTTTTATTGCACCCAGCGCACCGCTATCATGGCAAGCGGCGCATGAATTTTCATAGGTCGTGGCAATATCAGCCATAGCGGGGCTACTCATTAGCATGCCACTTAACATCACCGCAGCGAAACTACCGCCCAAAGTACGACTGGTCTTTGCAACCGTTTTGAGTAATGAACGCATCAGACACCTCCTTTGGTGCATGGTTTGTTTTACGACTGTATCTACTAGTATTGTAACAATATATGTCATATTAACATAGGGTACTCCTGTTTACTTATGGTACATTTGACCAGAGCAAAAGCAGTAAGCTATTTTTGAGCTCAACATTTAGTATCATGAGCGCTATCAACACATTCGCGCACTTTGAGTCATCTTAAATACCTATTTGCTTTAATGTTGGGCGGTTATTGATATAATGCTTCTATTAATTATTTCAATAATGAGTCCGTTATGAGCACCCCTTACAGCGACGTTGCTAGTGAGCACGCCGTATTCAACACCAAGTCGCGTCAACGCATTCAGCAGACTGAGTTTATGACCTCAGCGCCTACTTTTCGCCTCTGCCCTCCCGATGCTGGATTGGAGATTGCATTTGCAGGTCGCTCAAACGCTGGTAAATCATCCGCTATCAACGCGTTGACCAATCAGCGCCAGCTTGCTCGCTCCTCCAAGACGCCAGGGCGCACGCAAATGATTAATTTTTTCAAAATTGGCGATACCGATAGACGCTTGGTAGATTTGCCCGGGTATGGTTATGCTGCTGTACCGCTGGAGATGAAAAAAGAGTGGCAAGTGGAGCTTGAGGAATATCTAGTCTCGCGTGAGAGCCTAGCAGGCTTAGTGCTATTGACAGATATTCGTCATCCCTTGAAGTACTTTGATGAGCAAATGCTGCACTGGGCAAAAGAAGGTGAGCTGCCCGTTCATATCTTGCTAACGAAAGCTGATAAGCTCAAATACGGCGCGTCCAAAAACGCTTTGCTCAATATGCGTAAGCACCTCAAAAAAATCGGCTTAGATTGCAGTATTCAGCTGTTCTCTGCGCTGAGAAAAGAAGGTTTAGAGGAGCTGGCCGGAGTGATGGGACATTGGTACGACTACAAGCTTGGGACAGATGGTACTATCGAGCAAGAAGCTAGCGAAACGGTTACAACACAAACTAATGAAATTGAAGTGGACGGCTCTAGCAGTAATAATAGTGAGCACTAAAATGAGTAACCGTTGAATCTGCTTGTTTAAATACTAATTATTGAGCAAAAAAAACAGGCTATCTTTTAATAAGGTAGCCTGTTTTTTTAGGGTTTGTTCGCCGTGCTTGAGTTAACTGGACAATAACTCCGCTAACGCCTCAGGCGTCTGAACTTGATAAGTGGGCTGCTGCGCGGCAAGCTCTGCATGAGTTGCAGTGCCATAATCGACCGCGATGCTCGTCATACCTAGATGATTTGCCATTTGGATATCATAGATACTATCGCCAATATAAACCGCACGGCTGACCGGCTGTTTGCTAAAGCCTAAAATATCATGGAGCATCTGCGGATCAGGTTTGGAGCCTGCTTCATCAGCGCAGCGGGTCATTATAAAATAATGCTCGCTAGCAGAGGCTGATATCACGCGGTCAAGACCGCGACGGTTTTTGCCTGTCGCTACCGCCAGCTGTTTCCCTTGAGCTTTTAGATTTTTTAACATAGCTTCTATCGGCGCAAAAAAAGGTGTGCGCGGGCTATTAGCAATATAGTAATCGGCGTAGCTTTGCTGGATAGCCAACTGCTGCTCGGCGCTTGCCTGCGGATAGAGTATCTCAATGCCGCTCAGTAAACTTAAACCAATGATATTTTTGATGGCTTTATCATCGGTGAAAAACCCATGCGCTTCACCGGCAATGTGCATGGTTTCAACGATTAGCCCGATTGAATCCATCAACGTCCCATCCCAATCAAAGATAATAAGCGCTTTATGGGCTAAATGATGCTCAGGGGATAAATCGGTGGTGGGGATACTGCGCTCAATAGTGGCTTCGGTCATAAATTGGCCTTTAATCTACCTTGTCTCTTCATTTGCTTCTCAAAATTATAGCCGGATAGCTCAGTTATTTTGGTAGCTGAGTTTGCTTAGGGAGCCAGTCCGCCATCTCATCTGGTAGCGGCGCAGTAATCATCTCATAACCTGGTATATCTAAACGCCAAGCATGCAAGCAGAGACGATGGACGCCTGACTTGTCATGGACGTTGTATTTATCATCGCCTAAGATGGCGTGGCCAATATGCGCTAAATGCACACGTATCTGATGAGTACGACCAGTGAGCGGCTTGGCTTCTATTAAGCTGACCGGCTGCTCATTAATGGTAAAACGGCTATGAACGATAATATCGGTCTGGCTGTCTTTGGCTTGCTCGTCCTGCGCGTCAACTTTGACGCGGCGCTCACCATTAGCTACCGTATAGCGCAGCAGTGGCGCATCAATACGCTGCTCGCCCATCACTGGCTGACCTTTGGCAATACACAGATAGTGCTTTTGAATGGTTTTATCAACCAAGTGCTGCTGCAAAGCCTTAAGCGTTGAGCGTTTTTTGGAGATCATGAGCAGCCCTGACGTATCTTTATCGATACGGTGAATCAGCTCTAGATACTTTTTGCCAGTGACCTCGCGCATGGCTTCGATGACGCCAAAATCAAGACCGCTACCGCCGTGTACCGCAATACCTGAGGGCTTGTTGAGCACTATCAATCCGTCATCTTCATAGACCACACGTGCCAGCAGGCTCTCGGCAAATTCTGTACTGATGATAGGTTTTTCGCGAGTCGCTAATTGTACCGGCGCAATACGCACCACGTCTTCACGCTGCACTCTATCATGAGCTTTGCAGCGTTTATTATTAACGCGCACCTCATCTGAGCGAATCATCTTATAGATATGCGCTTTTGGTAGACCTTTTAGGCGGTTCAGCAAAAAGTTATCTAAACGCTGATCGTGCTGATGGCGGGTGACTTCTAAGTAATTCACCTTAGCAAAATTACCAATTTCGTCGTCAGCGCTTTGCGGACGGGTTTTACTATTGAATATTACAGGAGCGTCATGGCTAGGTTTATCATCGGTCATTGTCGAATTCGTCATTTTTAGTTAGGTATTTACACAAAGATTTGTTATAGTTTAGCATGTTGAGCACGAGTGGCGGTAATGCTACGCGTCTCATCCGATTTTAAAGCAAGATATTTGCTAATAAACCAAATACCATTTACTTAATACGCGCATAATGACAGCTTAAATAATAACTTATGTTTAGATGAGGACTTACAACCCTCTGCTTATACATCAGTCAAGGTCGCGCTATTGAGCAAGTAAGAGTAGTTTGAACGGATAATGAATAGCTGACTTACTCAATTAGTTGAAAAACTATTGGCGGTCAAACAGATTGAACCGGTAGCGACGACATCCTACCTACAGCTTAGTAGCTATACTAGTCCCTATTTGCAACACCGTATAAGCATGAGTATTAATAATACAAATTAGTATACATGCCTAAAATGTACCGAAAAAGGTGCTGAACTACGCTGCAAAATAGGGTGACTAACACTTGAATATTTATTTTGTTTGCCAAGTACGCCCCGCTAACCTGAAGTTCCGCTATACCTTATCGAAAAAACGCTCATTATAATGAATGCTTTACTTATAAAATAATAGATAGATAGCTTTTTTGCAGCTCTAAACTGACAACGCGTGACTTACAACCACTGTTGTCAACTGAACGCTTACAAGCACTGTATCAAGGACACTGATTGCTCAAAACGAAAAACTTATCGTTTTGCTGGTTTGCTTATAATGGCAACTATGTCAGGACAACCAAGGTTAGAACAATCGATTTTAGAAGCCTATTTAAATCACAGTTTTGTGACTGCCGCTAAAAAGTAGAATCTATAGCTTTACACCCTCTAGATTTTATCAGGAGCTTGATAAAGCCTTTTAGTCCTTGAAAAGCGTATATAAACGGCTGGTTTATCCTAACGACTGGCTGTACAAGAGTTGCAAAGTAAATACGCTAGGCTAAACGCTATATTATTTTATAAACATTTTTATAAGGGTTGAGATCACCATCAGCTCTACTTGCCCATCAGCCTAACACCTAGCTTGTCATGCTTGCGCGTCCTCATAGGATATAAATATGAAGCGCATTTTGATCAACGCTACCCAAAACGAAGAAATTCGTGTTGCCCTGTGTAAAGGCAATCATCTATACGATTTCGATTTAGAAAATCGTACCCGCGAACAAAAAAAATCCAATATTTATAAAGGCCACGTCACTCGTGTCGAGCCGTCATTAGAAGCGGTGTTTGTCGAATACGGCTCACAGCGCCAAGGGTTCTTGCCTATTCGTGAGATCTCCACCGAATACTTAAGCGGCAATCCGCGTGATGAAAATATCAAAAAACTCATCAAAGAAGGCGATGAGCTCATCGTACAAGTCGAAAAAGAAGAGCGCGGTAATAAAGGCGCAGCGCTTTCGACTTACGTGTCATTGGCTGGGCGTTACTTAGTACTAATGCCTAATAACCCACGTGGTGGCGGTATCTCTCGTCAGATATCAGGTAAGCTGCGCGAAGATATGAAGCGTATGCTCGGCAATCTTGACCTACCAAAAGGCATGAGCGTCATCATCCGTACCGCCGGTATCGGTAAAACGCAAGAAGACTTGCAGCACGACCTCAATCATCTGCTCAATATTTGGCAAGCGATTCAAGAGCAAAATAAAAAGTACCCTTCACCGCGCCTGGTGCATCAAGAAGCTGGCGTCGTAACCCGCGCGGTACGCGACTATCTACGTGATGATATCTCCGAGATTTGGATCGATAACGAAAACGCCTACGTTGAAGCGGCCGGTTTTATCGATGCGGTGATGCCAAAACAAGCCGAAAAACTGCGCAAATATACCGATTATGAGCCAATGTTCTCGCGCTTCAATATCGAAAAGCAGATCGAAACCGCTTATCAGCGTGAAGTGCGCCTGCCCTCAGGCGGCTCTATCGTCATTGATCAGACCGAAGCGCTGGTCTCTATCGATATCAACTCAGCCAAATCGACTAAAGGCTCGGACGTTGCTGAGACCGCTTATCATACCAACCTAGAAGCTGCGGACGAGATTGCCCGTCAGCTACGCCTGCGTGATATGGGCGGACTGATTGTCATCGATTTTATTGATATGAATGATAACAAGCACCAAAAGGAAGTCGAAAAACGGCTGATTGATGCCACCAAATACGACCGTGCGCGCGTGCAATTCGGTGATATTTCTAAGTTTGGCTTGATGGAGATGAGTCGTCAGCGTCTACGCCCGTCACTTGAAGAATCAACCGGCTATATCTGTCCGCGCTGTCATGGTAACGGCATGATTCGTGATTTGCGCTCATTATCGCTATCGATTATGCGTCAAATCGAGCAGATTGCGCTAAAAGAGCGTCAAGGTGAAGTGCAAGCCGAAGTGCCAACTGATATCGCCGCCTTTTTATTAAATGAAAAGCGCGACAGCTTAGTCTATCTTGAGCAAGACAGCGGTACGCGTATTACTATTTTGCCGCACGCGCATTTAGAATCGCCGAACTTCAAATTGCACTTCAATCGCGATGGCTTTGCGCCATCAAGCTACGAGCGTATCACTGATACTCAGCAGCAAGAGCATAGCGATTTGGGCTACGATGTCGATTGGCAAACGGCCGAAAATGAGCGCCCAGAACAGCAGCCAACGCGTCAGCCTCGTCAAAACTCAAAGCCCAATAGCCCCAGTAAAAGCAGCCAAAACGGGCATAACAGCCAGAGCAGCCAAAATAAGGCTCAAAGCGATAGTGCAAACTCGCGTCAGGCGCATACCTCGCAAAGTAGCCGCCGAAATAATAATGAAAGCCGGACTCAAAGCGCGCAACAGCCATCTGATCGTACGGCGACCCATAGCAATAACAACCACAGCGATCACAGTAACGAGCATCGTAATCAAAGCAGCCGGAACGTCTCAAGCGCTGCTAGCCAAGCCGCAGCGAATAGCACAGCCGCGCAGCCGCAAGCTGTCGCTTGGTTATCCAACCTATTTGCGCAGGCACCGCAAGCTAAAGTCGCTAATGTCAGTAGTCGCGATGCCGCAGAAGCCATAGAAGCCTTAGTCAACACTGGCGCACAGAGCTTAGGCTCACTGGGTCAAACTGATAGCAGCGCTTTAAGCCAAAACGAAGCGGCAAGCGTGCAAACTCAAGAGCAAAGCAATGAGAATTCAGGTTCTGATCGTCAGCAAACGCGTCAACACAAAAGCGACGATAAAGACCGCAGAGGCGATGATAGACGTCGCCGTAAGACTCGTAAGCCTAAGTCTTCACAGTCGTCAAAGGCGCAGCAAAGAAAAGAGCAACGCGATGGCGCAAGTAGCAACCGCAGTCAAGACAATAATGACAGTACTGCTAATAACGCTACTAACGGCAGTCGCCAAGATAACAGAGCCGACAATAAAAACAGCGCTGATAAGCGTCATAGTGAGCGTAACACAGGCAATGATCGCCATAGCAGTAATGAGCGTCAAAGCAATCAGCGCAGTACCGACTCTGATGAGCAGACCCTTGCTAAGCGCAAACCGCATAGCAAACGCAGCTCGCGTGGTACGCTTGCGCGCAGCGAGACGCTAGACGCTACAGCAAAATCTAGCACTGCTGAGCAAGCTAAAGTACAGGACGCCAAGCAAAATAGTGCTAAGCAAAGCGGCCAGTCGCGTCATCATGACAATAGCGCTCAAGCTAATGCTCGCAGTAAGCAAGACCCCAACGAAGTCACCTTACAGGTCAATGAAGCGCCCGTGCAGCTCAAGACGCCAGAAGTCGTGCATCTATCGTTAGATGATAGCAAAGCGCCTGCTGCTCGCTCGTCGAAAGTGGATAAGCAAGCAGATAAGCAAACGGCCAGCCCTAAGTCTGACACTCAAAAAGCAAGTCAGACGACGGCTAAAGAGAATGCAGATAATCGCGAACAAACGCCAAACTTAGCAGCTGATAAAAACACTGCTAGCGAAAAAGCGGAAAACGTGAAGCCGGCGGATAGTACTCAACACGCTGATAACGCCGACAATGCTGTTACGAGCGAGCATAAAGAAGCGACTACTGATGCAAGCGGCGCTTTTGCGTTTGACCATGATAGTTTATTTGCAGCGCGTTATGTCACGGCCAATAAATACGGGCAAGCCAGCAATGATCCACGCGTCGTGCGTCGTCAGCACCTAGCAAATGCGCAGCCGCCAGCGGACGACTCAGCGGCTGCTACCATCGGCTCTACGCCTAGCATTCGCGGCTCGGTTGGCGCTTTTATTCGCGCGACTCTCGCTTCGGCTGAGAAGCGCTTAGCCGATGAAGGCGTCATTGCTTGCTTCATTGCTGCGATAGCTGAGCACTCACAGCAAGCGGAGGGTGCCAAAGACAGTACTGCTGAGCAAAACATGAGCTCTGCTACTGTCGATATCAGCACCTTTAGCTTTAGCAACTATGGCTATGATTCGCTAAGCGCCGATTATTTGCAGCGTTTTGCCGCTATGACTAGCGCTACTAGCCAAGTGGCAGTAGAGCAAGGCAAAACCTCAGTAGCACCGCGCCCTATCACTCAGCGCGCAAGTAACGATCCTCGTGGTCAGCATCCTGACTATCAAGGAGCGACTAAGCAAGCAACTTTGACTGTGCCTGAAGTTACAGGCGATACAAGTGAAGTGGACGCTGATGACGTAGAAGCGGCAGCGCTATCAAGAGAGGCGCAAGCTGAAAACATCAGCGCCGAGAGCGAGCAGCTACTGCAAGAGGAGCAGGCGCTTGCTAGTGAGAACGCTCAAAAGCAGAGTACAGCTGCTGAAGTTGCTACTGCTGATAGTGAGACGGCAGCGGCAGACAGTGCGGGAGCGGAGAAGTCAAAAACGACTATCGCCAGTTATAAAAACATGATCGAAAATGTGGCTGAGCAGTTATTGCCACAAACCGGTATGTTTAATCTGACCACGCCAAAAGTGCCCAAAGCACGCACGCGTAAGCCAAAGACTGAGCACAAAAAGCCCACGCAAGCAGAAAAGGCGGAAGCTGATAATGTCGATAAACCAGCAGATAGCTAATATCAGCTGCTCGTGCAAGCAATAACAGCAATAACAGTAAGAAAGCCCCGATAGTTCACTATCGGGGCTTTTGCTTGTCAAGACTCCTTATTTGCTGAATGCTTTTGATGATAAATCAATGTGCAGCTGACTTTGCATCATTATCACCGCGTAATTTGCCAATAACAGTCAAAACCCCCAAGACAATAATCCCAACGATTAAACCAACCACACCTTGCAATAGCATGGTTACCAAGCCATCTAATACCCCAATTTGCGCAACTATTGTTTTTACCAAACTATCTAAATAACCAATACCATGGGTAATGATACCGCCGCCGACCAAGAACATAGCTATCGTACCGGCTATCGATAAAAACTTCATCAGCTTTGGTGCAGCAGATAACATAAACTCACCGAGTTTACGTTTGCCCTCACCCGCCTCAGAACCCTCAATTAAATGCAGTCCAGCGTCGTCTATTTTTACAATACCGGCTACTAAACCATAAATACCAACAGTGACTACAATAGCAATAATAGATAGTACAATACCTTTTTGTAGTATATCGCCGCCCACATCTGTTACCGCCCCTAAAGAGATCACGAGTATTTCAGCGGATAAAATAAAGTCAGTGCGAATAGCGCCTTTAATCTTACTCTTTTCAAACGCTACTCTATCTTCATTTTCCGCGTTAACCGTTCGCCGTGCCTCGTGCTCTTCATCACTATCGAGTAAAGTGGGCCAAAACTTATGAATGATCTTTTCAGCACCTTCATAACTTAAAAACAGACCACCAATCATTAATAAGGGCGTAATCAGCCATGGCACAAAATAACTAATAATCAGCGCTGCTGGTACTAAAATGAGTTTATTGACGAAAGAACCTTTGGCAACTGCCCAAATGACAGGCAGCTCACGACTGGGTCTGACACCAGTGACTTGTTCTGCATTTAGTGCCAAGTCGTCCCCTACCAAACCTGCCGTTTTTCTGGCTGCTACTTTGGTCATGACAGAAACGTCATCCATAAGTAGACTAATATCATCAAGCAATAATAATAAGCTGCCGCTTGCCATGAGTATTCCTTAATTATTGTTTATATCTAAACATCTCTAATATCTAAATATTTATATTTAATTTTGAGCGTTATGAAATTAGCTACTGGTTGTAGTTTATCAAAACTATAGATGACATAACGACGACATAACATAGTAAGAATGTATTTTATTTTTGATTTCCTTATAAAGGCTGTATAAAATTCGACACTGATGACATGAATACTTATATTAATACTGTCTATTATTGATGCCCTCTGTTTTTTAGGTGATGCTAAGATAAGCGTATCTAGCTTCGCGCCTATTTAATAAAATATGTTAAGATACAATGTTTTATTTAGATTTTACTCAGATTTTATTTAAGCTTTATTCGTGCTTTATCTGCCTCTACTACCAAACCATAGATAAGCGCTAGCGCTTATAGGAAACGTTATATGTCTGTACTCCCTTTTCCAAAAGCTCGCGCGGCTCGCTATAAACTTGCTTATAACTCTGTACGCAGCAAACTAACGCGAGCGATGATGAGCTCCTTACTGGTAGTGGTAGCGGCGGGATGTTCAAACAATGCCGCTGACGCGACTAACCCTGAGATTACTACTAACACCCAAGCAGCTGCAGCGACGAGCGCGCCTGATAACGATGCGGCAGTAGTGAGCGCTTTGCAAGCCAACTTAGACGCCTCTGGCATTGAAGAGACTGTGACTTCAGCTGTGCCTACCGCTATGGATGATATCTACTGGGTCAGCGCTGAGGGTCTACCCTCTTTCTTCACTGACAAAGCTGGCAAGCATATCATTCAAGGACAAATCATCAGCATAGGTGACGGCGCGCCTGTCGATATCAGCGCCGCACTTATGGCTTCTAATGCCCAACAAGCATTAGAAGCGGTTGACAAAGATGAGCTGATTATCTATCCGGCTACTGGAGCAACCAAAGCGGTCGTCTACGTATTCACCGATGCTGATTGCCCTTATTGCACTAAGCTGCATTCTGAGATGGATGACATCAATGCCCGCGGTATCGAAGTTCGCTATCTGGCATGGCCACGCAGTGAAGCCAGTATTCCGCTTATGGAAGCCATTTGGTGCAGCGACGATCGCGTACAGGCAATGGATCAAGCAAAAAATGAAGATGTGAATATCTCAGCACCTGCTTGCCAGAGTCCTGTGGCTAAGCACATGCAGTTAGGCGCAAGCTTAGGCGTGCGTGGTACGCCTGCCATCTTTACTGAGTCGGGGCAACAGATCGGCGGCTACTTGCCAGCGGCGCAATTGGCTGAAGCTGCGCTTAATAACTAAGCCCATGCCATTGCCCTACCATTATAGTAACGCTCAATCATAGCGCCTGCATAAATAAGGGCGCTTGATGAAAAAAAGCAAATTGCAATAGTAAATGTCAAGTGACATTGATACGGGGCGTTAGGTAGACGCCACCTTTGCTTATCGGTATGATACGGCTATGCAACCTAGGGTCGATTAAGCTTTTCTTTTTAGTTTGAATTTTTATCCATCTATTTCATCGAGGATACTGTGAGTAAATCCATAAAACTAGCGATACTTGGACTCGGTACTGTCGGTACTGGCGTCGTCCATTTGATAAATGACAATTTAGACGAACTCAAACGCCGTAGTGGGCGCGATATTACCATCACTGAAGTCGGCACCCGTCGTCAGCGTGATGATATCGACCCTGCTATTACCCAAAATAGTGACCTGATGGCAGTTGCTGCCAGTAATAATGTTGATATTGTCATTGAGCTGATCGGCGGTACGACGCTTGCCAAAGACGTCATTCTGCAAGCCATCAATAACGGTAAGCATGTGGTCACTGCCAACAAAGCGCTACTTGCTGAGCACGGTAATGAGATCTTCGCGGCAGCAGAAGCCAATAACGTTCATGTCGCTTATGAAGCGGCGGTCGCTGGTGGTATTCCGATTATTAAAGTGATGCGAGAGGCTTTAGCAGCTAATAAAATCGACTGGTTAGCAGGTATCATCAATGGTACGGGCAACTTCATCATGACCGAGATGCGCGATAAGGGTCGTCCTTTCGCTGATGTGCTCAGCGAAGCACAAGAGCTTGGCTACGCAGAAGCTGATCCGACTTTTGATATTGAAGGGATTGATGCGGCGCACAAGCTTGCCCTGCTCGCCTCTATTGCTTTTGGTATTCCGCTACAGTTTGATAAAGTCTATTGCGAAGGTATTACCGATATCACCTTACAGGATGTCAGCTATGCCGAAGAGCTGGGCTACCGTATCAAGCACGTCGGTTTTGCGGTACGCCGTGATGGAGACGGTGATAATGATAAGGCAGGTATTGAGCTGCGTGTCCATCCGACGCTGATTCCGCAAGATGTTTTATTAGCGAACGTCAATGGCGTCAAAAACGCAGTATTGGTCAACTCACATCCACTCGGTCAGACGCTATATTATGGTGATGGCGCTGGTGCAGGCGCGACCGCTTCTGCGGTAATGGCCGATGTCATGGATTTGGTACGCGTGCTTGGTAGTGACGTGGCTGCCAAACATGTGCCGCACTTATCGTTTCAGCCGGAGCAGCTATCTGATACGCCCATTTTACGAGCAGAGCAGATGACTAGCGGGTATTATCTACGTGTGCATGCTTTTGATAATCCAGGGGTGCTGGCAGATATTACGCGTATACTCAGCGATGCTGGTATCAATATCGATGCTATTTTGCAAAAGCCTGCGCATAAAGCCGGCCAAGTGCCAGTCATTATCTTAACCTTGCCAGTGGTCGAGAGTCAGATGAACCTAGCGATTGAAAAGATAGAAAACTTAGAGGCTATCACGGATAAAGTGGTGCGTATTCGCTTGGACGAGTTGGCTTAACCGCGGCTTAATCGATTAGTGGCTAGCTTTTTTTTGCAGAATGCCTAGTACGTGGTTTAGCATTTTAAAGCAAGCCTTTAGCCCTTATAATAAAAGCACGGCTATTGCTAGCTATTAATAACGAATATCAAAAAAGGGAAAAACTATGTCAAATGATGCAATCGTAATCGTCAATGGCGCACGGACGCCGATGGGCGGCTTTCAAGGCGCTCTAAAAGACGTCAGCACACCTGACTTAGGCGCCGCTGCTATCAAAGCCGCTGTTGAGCGCGCGGGTGTCAGCGCAGATAGTGTGGATGAAGTGATTATGGGCTGTATTTTGACCGCAGGTTTGGGTCAAGCTCCTGCTCGTCAAGCCATGCGCAAAGCCGGTTTGCCAGATAGTACTGGCGCAGTTACTATCAATAAGCTTTGCGGCTCTGGCCTTAAAGCGGTGATGGAGGCTTATAACGGTATCAAAGCCGGTAGCTTTGATGTCGCTGTGGCTGGCGGCATGGAGTCGATGACTAATGCGCCTTATATCATGTCAGGCGCGCGCGCAGGCTACCGTATGGGCCATAAAGAAGTCAAAGATCATATGTTCTTGGATGGTCTAGAAGATGCCGAAACCGGCAAGCTTATGGGTCAGTTTGCGCAAGAGATGGCAGATAAAAAAGGCTATAGCCGCGAACAAATGGACGAGTTTGCTATCGAATCGCTAAATCGCGCGTTAACTGCGATCAAAGACGGTCATTTCGAGAACGAAATTACGCCAGTCACTTTCGAGACTCGTAAAGGCGAGCAAACTGTCGATACCGACGAAGAGCCAGGGCTTGCTAATGCCGAGCGCATTCCTAAGCTACGTCCTGCGTTTGCCAAAGAAGGCACTATCACCGCCGCCAATGCCAGCTCCATCTCAGATGGCGGCGCGGCAGTAGTGGTAATGAAAGAGTCGCAGGCGAAAAACGAAGGCTTAGATTTTCAAGCGCGTATTATCGCTACTGCCTCAAACTCTCGTCATTCTAGCGAGTTCACTATCGCGCCTATAGGAGCGATCGAAAAGGTCTTAGATAAGGCAGGTTGGTCCGTCGCTGATGTCGATCTTTGGGAGATTAATGAAGCCTTTGCTATGGTAACTATGGCGGCTATGGACGAGCTCAATATCGAGCATAGCAAAGTCAACGTTGAAGGTGGTGCTTGTGCGCTGGGTCATCCTGTTGGCTGCTCTGGAGCACGTATCTTGATCACCTTAATCAACTCGCTACAACGTACTGGCGGCAAAAAAGGCATCGCGACCCTATGTATCGGTGGCGGCGAAGCAGTAGCAGTGGCTATCGAACTACCATAGAGCGAAATGCTCAGTTTTTAGTCTAACCATTTATTCATTATGACCGCATCAGCTCAGGCTATGCGGTTTTTTATTTTAGTCAAAATCCCAAAAATAGCACAAAAAAGTCTTTACTGTAAACAAGCGTTAACTTATACCTTTGCCATGTTATAGCGCTTACAGCCTTTTACACGCTTTTACGTCTATCGCACATTTTGCTACTTCGCTTATATACCCCCTGCCCCGTGCTCTTGTTATTCTAATAACCAGTTGAGGTGAGGTAATTGACAATAACTAATTCACTTACTGAACTGAAATTTTACAGATTTTACAGAATTAGCGGCCATCAGATCAGCTGTTAAGATTTTGACTGCTATATTCTAAGTATTAGTATTTATCATTCAAATTTTCATTTTCAATAAAAATTAACTCATATAAAAGGAAGATAATAATGAGCCAACTTATCCGTTTACAAGATATCCAAGCGACTCACCGTGACCTAATTGGTGATGATTATTATGACCCAACTGGTAAAACTGCTTATGGTGTCAACGAAGAAAAAATCGGTAAAATCGATGGCGCTCTAGTTGAAGATACCACTGGTCGTATTCGCTACTTAATCGTTGACGCAGGCGGCTGGTTCAGCTCAAAAGAAGTATTGGTACCTGCGGGTCTCGCTCGTATTGTTGGTGATGATGTTTTCTTTGATAGTTTGACTAAATCACAGGTAGAAGCGATGGAAGTTTATGATCACGATTATCAGTACAGCTATAAAGAGCAGTACGAAAAAGATCGTCAGGCTTTTGTAGCGGATACTGTGCCTACTGAAGAGCGTGTAGAAATTGACGACACCCATTACGAGGCGCCAAACACTCTAGAGCTACTAGAAGAACGTCTAACGGTAAATAAAGATCGTATCGTTGCAGGTTTAGTCAAAGTGGGTAAGCATGTCGTAACTGAAGAGCGTAACGTCAATGTTGAGTTAGAAGAAGAGCATGCTAATATTCAGCGTACTAACGTAGACCGTGTTACTGACCGTAAAATCGGTGATGCCGATGCAAGCGAGACTGTCGAAGTAGAGCTAGAAGCAGAACGTGCTCGCGTTGGTAAAGAGACTTACGTCACTGAAGAAGTTAGCGTTGGTAAAACGACTGAGCGTCATACTGAAACTATCGTTGAAACCATTCAGCGCGAAGAGCTTGATGTTAATGACGAAGGTAATGTCGTTGACCGTGAAGGTAACTTATATGGCCGTGACGATATCACTGCCGAAGATGTCCGCCGCGCTCGTGGTATGTAATAAGCTACACTACTCATAAAATACTTTATGATAGTTAAAAGCAGCTGAGTCATCTCAGTAGATTAAGGCCAGAGCTAGTCTCTGGTCTTTTTTTATGTTCAGAGTGAGCTTACTACTAACAGCTATTATATGAGCTATAGCACACAACTGAGAATAACAAGGAAGACGACTATGAATAATGAATCTAATAAACCATTAAATCCAGCAACCGACATTAATAATACTAATCTTGATAACACTCATCTTGATAATACTACGGATAAGAAAATAGAAGATCATGCCAGCGAGCATAAACTTCCAGCTCCCGATGATGTGACAAGTCAAGGTAGTAACACTGCAACTGGCGTCAACCATTTAGCAGGAGCAAACGTCAATAAAGGCAGCGGCTATCTTGAGCTATTAGAAGAGCGTCCTGTAGTCAATAAAGAGCGTTTAGATGTCGGCAAGGTCACTGTCACTAAGCATGCGCGCACCAGAACAATAGATGTGCCTATCGAATTGGTCGAAGAATACATCACCGTAGCTACCGCCTATGAAGATAGTGAAAGCCAAGATATGCTATCAGGTAATTTTGATGACAAAGATATCTTACGCCGTGTTGAGCCAACTTTAGATAGTAAAGCGGTGGTCACTATTAATGGCAAGCAAGTCGAGATTGGTGATGCGCCGGTGGAGATTGTGCTATCCAGACAAGTAGCGACTATTACCAAAGATACTTATGCTATCCAAGAAATCGATATTAGCAAAACTAAGCACACCCATACCGATACGATTCAAGTCGAACTGAAGCATGAAGAGCTTGATGTTAAAGAAGAAGGGCTATTAGAGCACGAAAATCAACAGGCGCTTAAAAAATAAGTCTGCATTTTTGGTCAAAACCGTATCGAATAAAAAAAGCAACGCTGATATAAAGCAGCGTTGCTTTTTTTAGTTTTACAGTTTAGCTAAGTCTAATACTTCGCTAAGTCTGACAATACTAGTCGATTTCATCACATTGATAAGTATTGATATCAGACTCGCCTTCACTAGCGGTACGAATTATGCCAGTCTCGCGCGCTTGATGCGCCACTCGCCACTGGGTGAAGCCTGCGCTACCATCAATTGCCGTGGTGCCTTCGTAGACTTCTGGGTTCGTGCCTTGATTGGTTTTACTGACCGTAACCGTCCCTTTATCTGTGCTTAGCACCGCTTCGTTACTCTCGTCTTTATAAGTGACGTCGACTTTTAGCTCAGGCGCACACAAGTAAGTGATTTGGGTGATTCCAGTGTTTACTTCAGCGACCGTATCGTCTTGTACTTCATTGAGCGTAGCATCAGGTGCAACGACGGTATCATTAGGCTCAGCAGGTTCTGCTGACATCGGCACGGCTTGCTCAACGGCAATGTCTTCTTCTAAGCTGGGTTCAGTTTCAGGCTCTTGTTGGCAAGCGCTGAGGCTAATGACGCAAGCGAATACTCCGGTCATCATTGCAGACGCTCGTAACGATTTTGATAATCCTAGGCTCATGCCTATCTCCTAAATATATGTGCTAAAAACTGACCATATTAACTTGTAAGGCTAATCAGTTATTATAACTTGACGTTCAATACCTTTGATGTTCAATACTATAGCTTGTCACTGTCTGTGCGCCTATATCGGATTTGTAAACGAGCAGCATTGCGCTTCAAATACAAACCAAACCAAACCAAGCATAACTGTCACTAGCTCTTTGCTTTATATTAGCAAATAGTTTACTGGGTTTTAAAGTCGATTTAGCAACTGATTAGTAAGTGAACTCACCGCTATAAAAAAACCCTCATCCAAGATAGATAAGGGTTTATAACAGCTATAAATGATTTTAAGCGCAGCTTTGCTTAGATCTTGCCATGACACTGCTTGTACTTAAGGCCAGAGCCACAAGGACAAGGCGCGTTACGGCTGATATTCATATTGGCGTAAGGGTTACCCTCTGCGCCATTAGCAGCGCCCGCCGCTGCAGCGCCGGCTAGATTGGCGCGTGCGGTTTGCGTTTGACCTTGGCTTTGGCGTTGACCTTGGCTTTGATTAGGGTTATGAGCAGCCGCTTGTTGCTCATTACCGGCAAGGCCGCTTGCGTCTTTGTGTTCAAACTGCATTTGCATACGCTCAGCATCCGCACGTTGCTGCGCTTCTAACGCTTCGATCTCTTCTTTAGTAGGAATGTGTACGCGAGATAAGTCTTGTACCGTTTCAGACTTAATCGCGCCAAGCATCATTTGGAACAGCTCAAAGGATTCGCGCTTATACTCTTGCTCGGGGTTTTTTTGCGCATAACCGCGTAGATGAATCCCTTTACGCAGCTGATCCATCTGCGTCAAATGCTCTTTCCAGTGCTTATCTAGGCTTTGCAGCATAAAGTGACGCTCGAGCTGCGCGGCTTCTTTTTCGCCCATTTGCTCACGGCGACCTCGATAATGCTCTAACGCCGTCTGGATAATTTTGGCACGTAGACCTTCTTCATCGAGACGACGATCTTCATCTAGCCAATCATTGATTGGCATGTAGAGCTTGAACTCGTCCTCTAGCTCATCTTCTAGCCCATCGATATTCCATTGATCATCGATAGAGCCTGGCGGTATAAATTGGTCAATCATCGCGTTATAGACATCGTAATGCATCGCCTCGATAGCTTCTAACAAGTCCATATCTGCAAGCAAATCATCGCGCTGACTGTAGATAACTTTACGCTGCTCATTGGCGACATCATCGTACTTAAGTAGGTTTTTGCGAGCGTCAAAATCGCGGCTCTCAACTTTACCCTGCGCGTTTTCGATAGACTTAGAAACCATCTTATGCTCGATAGCTTCATCTTCTTTGAGGCCCATTGCCTTCATCATGTTGACCACGCGGTCGCCGGCGAAGATACGCATCAGATCATCTTCTAAAGACAAGAAGAAACGTGACATACCAGGATCACCTTGACGACCGGCACGGCCACGCAGCTGGTTATCGATACGGCGTGATTCGTGACGCTCTGAGCCGATAATATGTAGACCCCCTGCGGCGACGACCTGATCATGCTTTTCTTGCCATTGGGCTTTGAGCCGCTGCATCTCGTCCGGACTTACTGCTTCTGGATCTGCGATAAACGACTCCCAGTTACCACCTAGGATAATATCGGTACCACGGCCTGCCATATTGGTCGCGATAGTGACGGACTTTGGGCTACCTGCCTGCGCAATGATATCGGCTTCGCGCTCGTGCTGCTTGGCGTTTAGGACATTATGCTTGACGCCTTCTTGATCGAGCAAATACGATAACTCCTCGCTCGCTTCAATCGTTGCAGTACCGACGAGCACTGGCGCACCTTTGGCCTGAATCTCTTTAATCTCGCGGATGATGCCTTGATACTTGCCTAATTTGGTCAGATAGATCTGATCATCCATATCGATACGGGCAATTGGCTTGTGCGTTGGGATGACAATAACGTCTAGATCATAAGTGGATTTAAATTCTGCCGCTTCAGTGTCGGCAGTACCAGTCATACCAGATAGCTTGTCATACAGACGGAAAAAGTTCTGGAAAGTGGTGGTCGCAAGCGTCTGGTTCTCCGCCTGAATCTCGACGCCTTCTTTGGCCTCGACGGCTTGGTGCAGGCCCTCTGACCAGCGGCGGCCCGGCATCGTCCGGCCGGTGTTTTCATCGACGATGATGACTTCACCATCATTAACGATATAGTGGACGTTTTTGACAAAGACATGATGAGCACGAATGGCAGCTTGTACGTGTGCCAGCAGCGGTAGACGGCTTGGGCTATAAAGACTCTCGTTTTCCCCAAGCTCGCCAACTTTGACTAAGAAGCGCTCAATCTTCTCGTAGCCTTTTTCGCTAATCTCAATCTGGCGATTCTTTTCATCGATCCAGAAGTCTTCGTCTTCGTTCTCTTTATTGGCTTCTTCATCTTTTGAGCGTTTAAGCAGCGGGATAATCGTATTGATCAGCGCATACATGCGTGATGAATCTTCCGCTTGCCCTGAGATAATCAGCGGCGTACGCGCCTCATCGATCAAGATGGAGTCAATCTCATCAATAATACAAAAGTTTAGCGGACGCTGTTTTTTCTCTGCAAGGCTAAAGACCATGTTATCGCGGAGATAATCAAAGCCGTATTCGTTGTTGGTACCATAGGTGATGTCCGCTTGATAAGCATCGACCTTATCTTGCGCGGGCTGCTGCGAGTAGATCACGCCTACCTTTAGACCCAAAAAGCTAAATAACGGCCGGTTTAAGTCGGCATCACGCGCGGCTAGATAGTCGTTGACGGTGACTAAGTGCACGCCTTTATCACTGATGGCGTTTAGGTACATGGCGAGGGTTGCCATCAAAGTTTTACCTTCACCGGTCTTCATCTCAGCGATTTTACCTTCGTGCAAGGTAATACCACCGATTAGCTGCACGTCATAATGACGCATGCCGGTGACACGCAGTGAGGCTTCACGGCAGACAGCAAACGCTTCTGGCAATAGCGCATCTAGGCTCTCGCCGTTTTTATGTCTAGCCTTAAACTCCGCCGTTTTTTGCTGCAGTTGCTCATCAGACAGGGCTTGCACGCCAGCCTCTTGGGCGTTAATTTTAGCGACCACTTTGCGCATACGCTTGAGCTCACGGTCATTTTTGGTGCCAACCACACTGCCTACAATCTTTGATAACATAATTTATTAACCTATGGAAATATTCAATAATTAAAGCGCGTAAGCCCAGATGTAGCCCAACGTTTTATTATTACCCAACTTTTCATTACTCAACTTTTCATTACTCAGCTTAGTCTGTCGCCATTATATATGGTTATGGTGCTGATGAATACAAGGGACATCGACTAGATATTCGCTGCCATGAAGCGCCCGCTCTCGTGTTAAAATAGACACTATTTTTCGCTCTAGCGCCGAGGTTTTATCCCCTCAACTTTCGCTATAAAAGCTTTATAAGAGATTATGCATGCCTGTTAAGCCCGTCAGCTCCTTATCTAATTCAAACTCTAATTCAGATACCCTATTAACCATTAGTGATACCGTCTTTGACTTAGCGCACCATACGCCGATGATGGTGCAATATCTGACCATGAAAGCCAACTATCCAAACGCTTTGTTACTATACCGTATGGGCGATTTTTATGAGCTGTTCTTTGATGATGCCAAACGCGCCGCGCAGATATTAGATATTACTTTAACTCGCAGGGGCAACGATAAAGCCGGTAATAACATCGCTATGGCCGGCGTGCCGTTTCATGCCGCCGATAGCTATATGGCGCGGCTGATTGCAGCGGGAGAGACAGTGGTCGTCTGCGAGCAAATCGATGAGTCCGCCAATCATAATACGCCCGTGCTCGCCGATAAACAAAAAAAGAATGCCGCAACCACGCCTGCTAGCGGCATCATGCGCCGTGAAGTAGTCAAGACCTTAACCGCCGGTACTATCACCGATGATGCGCTGATTAGCGCTGGCTCTACGCCAACCGTCGTTGCCATCGATATTCAGGCGGACTTTGTAGAACCATCAAAGACTAAAAGCAGTAAACAACCTTTGCAAGCTGCGATCAGTCAGCTCGACTTAGCCGCCGGTACACTGACCACACAAACGCTAACGGTAGAGCGCTTAGCCGATCATGATACGGCTAGCGCCCAGCTACAAACGCAAATGCTTACCGTACTAGCGCGGTTTGCGCCCAGTGAATGTATCATTAGTGAAGGCGTCGATGAGCAGTGGCTCGCTTGGCTACGCAGTGAACTGGACTGCTCTATTATCGAAGTCGCGGCCAACGATTTTCATCCGGACCATGCCGGCGCCACCCTTTGCGAGCAGTTTCAAGTGCAGCGCCTTGATGGCTTAGGTATTAGCGGCTCGCCGCTTGCGCAAACCAGCTGTGCGGCGCTCATTCACTACGCGCGACAAACCCAGCAGCGGCAAATTCCGCAGGTCAATCAGCTCATCATTGAGCACAGCGACGATTATCTGATCATTGATGGAGGTAGTCAGCAAAACCTTGAGCTGTTCACCCCAGTCAGTAGTAATGGCACGTCCTTGATATCAGTGCTCAATCAGTGTCAAACGCCGATGGGTAAGCGCCTACTGGTGCAACAGATGAAGCGGCCGCTACGTCAGCATACGCGTATCAATTTGCGCTTAGCCGCTATAGAGCAGTTATTAGCGGCCAACCATACAGCCAACCATGCAGCCAGTCAGTCGCTCATCAGTGAGATACGCGATACTCTAAATACCATCGGCGATATCGAGCGCATCAGTAGCCGTATTGGTCTGATGAGCGCCAAACCGCGTGACTTGCGCAAACTCGCTGACGGTATCGCCAGTAGTCTACAGCTCGCGCGCTTATTAACTGCCTCTGGTATCAAGGCTGAGCAAAGCGGTCTATTACCGATGCTCATGCAGCAGTTGCCTGACCACTTACCTGCCGTGCAGCAAGTTGCGCAGCGCATTGAGCGCGCTATCATTACAGAGCCGCCAGCGCATATCCGCGATGGCGGGATGCTAGCTGCGGGCTTCGATGAAGAATTCGATCGGCTAACGCACTTGCATGATAATATTCAAGCCACCCTCGATAACATGGCAGATGAAGCGCGGCAACAGCATAATTTGCCGAGTCTAAAAGTCGGCTTCAACAAGGTCAGCGGCTTTTATTTTGAGCTGCCAAAGATGCAAGCAAAGCTGGCGCCTGCTCATTTTATCCGCCGGCAAACACTGAAGAACGCTGAGCGCTTTATCACCGAAGCGCTAAAGGAGCTAGAGACTGAGTACTTAAGCGCGCAGACTTTAGCGCTAGCCCGTGAAAAGCAGCTGTATCAGCAGCTACTTGGCGAGCTGAGCGAACATTTAGCGGAGCTACAGCAACTGAGCGCCGCTATTGCACAGCTCGATGTGCTCGCTAACTGGGCCGATCTGGCCATAACTTATGACTGGCAGCGTCCGGTGATGAGTAAAGATAGCGACTCTCAAGCCCATAGCCAAACCCGTATCGATATCCGCGCAGGACGCCACGTCGTCGTCGAGTCAGTACTACAAAGGATGAATCATGCCAAGTCCAACGCTCACTCTGCTCCTAATCATTTCGTCGCTAACGACTGCCAGCTAGGTGCAAGCGAGCATCCTGAGCGTTTACTGCTCATCACTGGTCCTAATATGGGCGGCAAATCCACTTATATGCGCCAAACTGCGCTGATTGTACTGCTCGCACACTGTGGCAGTTTTGTCCCGGCGCAAAGTGCCCATATTGGTGATATCGATCGTATCTTTACCCGTATCGGCTCGGCAGACGACCTCGCTGGTGGCAAATCCACCTTTATGGTCGAGATGATAGAAACGGCGAATATCCTAAACCAAGCGACCGATAAATCATTAGTGCTCATGGATGAAGTCGGACGCGGTACCGCAACCACCGATGGCCTTGCAATCGCCCATGCTTGTGTTAACAAACTGCTCGAGATTGGCTGCTTGACGTTATTTGCCACCCATTACTTTGAGCTGACCCAGTTGGCAGCGCAGAACAAAGGTATTCGTAACGTCCATGTCGCGGCCAGCGAAGTCGATGGTCAATTATTACTGCTGCATAAAATTAAAGACGGCGCGGCTAGCTCTAGCTTTGGTTTACATGTGGCAAAAATGGCCGGTATTCCTAAGGCAGTGCTCGCTGATGCACAACGCTATCTGCTCGATACGCTCACCGCTACTACTAGCGCTGCTGATCATAGCAAAGGCGCGCATACTGATGACAAAACTGACTTAACTCATGCCATTATCGAAGAACGTCAGCAGCCTTATGAAACCCTTGCAGACAGTAGTGCCAATAGCCCCCATAGACAGCCTACTCATACAATAGATAATCAGCAGCAAAATCAGTGGTTTACGCTACAGAGTGAATTAGACAGTATCGATCCTGATAGTCTAACGCCCAAGCAAGCACATGATATGCTCTATCGTCTCAAACAACTCATTAGTCGTTAAAGGGGTTTGTGAAAACACTATAAAAGCGCTAAAATATGCGTTATTTTTGCTATTTAGCATTTCGTCAAACCAATAACAGGTAGCCCTCTATGACCTTTATCGTTGCAGATAACTGCATTCTTTGTAAATACACCGACTGTGTAGAAGTCTGCCCAGTGGACTGCTTCTATGAAGGACCGAACTTCTTAGTCATTGACCCAGACGAGTGTATCGACTGCGCCCTTTGTGAGCCTGAATGTCCGGCCAATGCCATCTTCTCAGAAGACGAAGTGCCAAAAGGACAAGAGATATTTATTGAGCTCAATGCCGAGCTTGCTCAAAAGTGGCCAAATATCACTGAGATGAAGCCAGCCATGCCAGAAGCCGAAAAGTGGGATGGCGTCGAAGGTAAGATTCAGTATTTAGAGAAGTAGGCGATTTAACCCATAGGCGCTTTGATAGCAGGTAGTTCGCTATGACCTTCGTCGTGACCGATAACTGCATTCTTTGTAAATACACCGACTGCGTAGAAGTCTGTCCAGTAGACTGCTTTTATGAAGGGCCAAACTTCTTAGCCATTGACCCTGACGAGTGTATCGACTGCGCATTATGTGTGCCCGAATGTCCTGCCGAAGCGATATTCGCTGACGATGAAGTGCCCAACGACCAACTGATTTTCTTTGAGCTCAACGCCGAATTGGCAAAAAAGTGGCCAAACATTACCGAGATGAAAGGTCCCTTGCCAGAAGCCGAAAAGTGGGATGGCGTCGAAGGTAAGATTCAGTATTTAGAAAAGTGATGTCGCTATAAACAAAATCTTTATACATTAGGCCGTAGCTTTTGCTGCGGTCTTTTTTTATCCAACGTTGCCGTAAAACCACCCACTTCAGGGGGTGGATATAAGGCGACATATACTGTCGTGAGTAGTACTTAAAGGGTTGTAAGTTGAAATTAACCTCGCCATACTAAAGGTATGAAAACCCTCAAGCTACGCATCAAAGACAAACACGTAAACCAGCTAAACAAAATAGCTGGGAGTGTTAACTATGCGTGGAACTATGTTAATGCGTTAAGTTTTGAGCATCTAAAGCGAACAGGTAAATTCTTTAGTGCCTACGACCTAAACGAATACACCAAAGGCAGTGGCGAACTATTAGGCTTACACTCACAAACTCTGCAAGCCATAAACGAAACTCATACCAAATCTCGTAAGCAGTTTAAAAAAGCCAAACTAAATTGGCGAACCAACCGACCCGATGCCAAGCGAAAAAGTTTAGGTTGGATTCCTTTTAAAAAGTCAGCAATCAAACATCTGCACACCAGACAAACGGGAAAGAAAGCACTTAAATCAACCATACAGCTATCGCTCTCTAAGGGTCAAAAGCTCATCATAGATGTCTTTGATAGCTACAACCTAAGCCTGTATCAAATCAACACGCTTGAGATAGTGCAAGACAGCCGTAATCGTTGGTATGCCTGTATTACCGTCAAAGATTTTCCTAGACAAGTAAGTGGGATGGGCAGCGTTGGTATTGACTTAGGCTTAAAGGAATCTGCTACCACATCAAACGGTGACAAGCTGACAACCAAACAAACGCAAAAGTGGGCTGAAAGGCTTGCAATAGCTCAACGAGCGAAAAACAAACAGCGTGTCAAAGCAATACACGCCAAAATCAAAAATTCAAGGTTAGATGCAATTCACAAATTCACCACCAAGCTTGTTAAAGACAATGCTTTGATTGTGGTTGGTGATGTTAAATCACGCTCATTCACAAGTAAGAAAACCAACCTAGCTAAATCAACATACGATGCAGGATGGTTTGAACTCAAAAGACAACTGGAATATAAATGCAAGTATGCAGGTTGTCAGCTTGAGATAGTAAATGAGAGATACACTACCCAAACCTGCTCGTGCTGTGGCGATATGTCCAGTAGTCCGAAAGGTAGAGCAGGTCTTGGAATCAGAGGATGGAGGTGTGCTGAGTGTGGCACATGGCATGATAGAGATATCAATGCCGCTAAGAACATCCTTGCGGTCGGGCTTGACCGTCTTGCAGAAGGAATCCCCTCACTTTAGGGAGGGGAGGAAGTCAAGCCGTAAGTCATTTCATTGAGCGGTATCTACATCGCCCGATAATAATACCGATCCAACCTCGGCACATCATCGGTGTGTAGCGCTTGTGACTGCTCAAAAAACGTCACTTGCGTAAGCTTGACGCTACCCGGACATTGAAAATTGCAAAGCATGATGTTCTGTATCGCTTCGCGATTACTCTGGTTCGATGTCGCTTTAGTGAGAATATAAGCGTCATCACCGAATACCTCATGCCAGTTGTTAAATAGCGTTTGGCTATAGCCATGCTCTGCGTTGGCCTTGCCGATCATATTGGCCATGATATAGCTACTATTATTCTGAAACTGGCGTAGTGCTTCGATAGTGTACAAGTTCCCTGCCACATGACGCCCTTGAAAGGCATCAATCAGCATAAAGTCATAACGCGCCTCGCGATGACGGGTTAAATAGCCACGTGCATCATCACCGATGAACTTAATATTGGGCGCGATTGGTGCTTTTAAGAAGTGCGCTTCTACAATGTCGGGTAACCCCTTATCAATGTCGATAACCGTCAGCGCCATATCCGGATTATGATGCGCCACTTCGCTAGGTGTGCCCATCCCTGCCCCGCCAAGGAATACTAAAGTCTCAGGTTTGATGTCATCAATGGCTTCGACGGTAATCTTACCGTACCAATGGCAGTTTTTTTTGGCGAGATAGAGCCAGCAGCTACTGGTCGTCTGTCCGGGTTTATCGGTAATAGTCACCGCTAATTGCTTATCGATGACGGTTTGCTTAATAAACCAAGCGTTTGTCGCAGTCTGATAGCCGGTATCGACTTTATTCAAGAATATAAAAATAAAAGTCACCGCGACTGCCGCTAGCGCAAGGCTATAATTCATGCGATGGGTCGATAAACTTAGCGGCTCATCACTCGCAATTTGCACTGCTAAGCGCGTACATAAATAAGCGCTAATGGCCAAAGCGGCGATAAATAACGCGAGGCTACTCATTAGGCCAATATAAGGCAGCAGCAATATCGGCGTCAGCGTCGAGCCCAGCACACTACCGACAGTAGTAACCGCCACCATCATGCCGGCATTCTTGCCAGCATCAACGCCGTCAGCGTTCTCATACTTTAAAGATAAAAACTGAGTAATCAGCGGAATAGCGGTCGAGCCAAAGGCCAATCCCACCCCGAATAATAGCCCAACGCCGATAGCAGCGATAATCGGACTATCTACACTGGCGGTCATGGCGGCAAGAAGTGGCAGCTGAATAATACAAGCAATGGCGTGAGAGATAGCCGATAAGGATAAAACGTGTCCGGCCTTAAGTAATGCCTGTCTTGGGGTGTGAATATCTTGTGAGAGACGACCGCCATACCAGTAACCTAAGGCAATGGCGATCAGCACCATCGCGAGGATAACGCCAGTAATAGAGATGGACGCGCCGATATAAGTGGCGGAGATACGAATGGCATATATCTCAATCCCCAAACCGGCAAAGCCCTCAAGCAGGGCGATCGCGAGACAAACACCTAACACCTTTTTTTGCATAAAATGAGTCATCATCATATTTTAGATGAGGTGATTTTACACTATTGGGGTTGGGCGTGTTTGGGAAGTGGTTGTTTGGTTTAATAGAAAGAATTTAATTAAGGCATTATTCGACAAGGCGAGCCATTAGGAATATCGCACTCGATACGGGCATTGGATGGCGATTTTGCAACAGCAATGATAGGCTGCGCGGTGTCGGTAGTCCAGCCTGCTGCATCAGTGATACTGAGACAGGCACTAGGTGTCGGCGCGGTGGCGACAGTGTTGCCGTCTTGGTCGTTGAGCAGATAATAGATATGGTTGCTATAGGACTTCGCCTCAGACATACATGCACCCTGCTGGGCTTCCGCGATATGTTGATTATAACTGGGGATTGCAATCGCTGCCAAGATACCGATGATAGCGACGGCGATCATTAGCTCTATCAAGGTATAGCCAGATTGCGCGCTGCCTGATTGTGTCAGGTGACGATTTGCGGCAGTATGATGTTGATACTTCATAGCGTTATTATCAATTAATGGGATAATTGCTATGGTGCAGAGAGTATGCCAGTTAGGTTTGCGGCGATTAGCCAGTTATTAAACATAAAAAAGCCAAACAATTCGTTTGGCTTTTTATATAAAGCGAGGCACTTCACAAGCTGTTTTATAGGAGATAGCTGTTGTCTAGCAAAGCAGTATTACCTGAGCTGGGCTAAGAGCCCAGCCTACGCTTGCGTAATTAGATTTGATCACAAGTTTTTGGGCGAACTTTTTGGTCTAAATTAGAAGTACATTCCCATGTTCCTGCAGCCTCATCATATGTGAACTTTACATCTTTATCAGCTACAGAAGCGTTTAATCCTTCATCTTTAAAGTTTGCTGTTAATACACAGGTTTTATCCGTATCATTTGGTGCAGCTGTAATAGACTCAACAAACTTGCCATCCGTAGTAATCTCATATAGTGCACCAGCGGCTTTAGCATCTACTTTATTTTCACCTTCTCCTGACGCTTCAACAGGTTCTGAATTGCTACAAGCTGCCAGACCATTCGAAGAAATACCTTCCACAACTGGCGTTTTCAATCCAGCTAATAAGGTCATGGCTTCAGATACTTGAGCGCGAGCAGTATAGTTCTGATACTGAGGAATAGCAATCGCCGCCAAGATACCGATGATGGCAACCACGATCATTAGTTCGATTAGGGTAAAACCTTTTTGAGCAGTGTTCATAAGAACTCCTTAGGGTAGTATAGAGACAGTCGATTATAGACGACCTATCTTTAATTTACAGATTAAAATTAGCTATTACGCCTTACAGTATTAACTGCATATTACATGCCAAATATCAAAACTCACTGACTTTATTGAACATAATAGGTTTTACCCTATTTTTTACCGTTTATAACAGTAATTTGACCGCTTGTTAGTGTATCGTTAACATAATGTTACTGTCAACCTGCTAATTCTTGTCAGTTCAGTCACTTAACATAACAGAGCGTAACTTTGATTGACGTTTTTTGTCAATTACTTATGACAACTGACAAAATTTATATCATCATTGCCATTTCAAGGCGTTTAGTTCCACTGATCGCCGCTGCCGCAAGTGTTGACATTATCGATCATTCGACATTTAACTCCTAAATGGTTAAGAGTTAAAACGCCGTCGGCTTCCATCTGACCACCCTCAACTGGAGTCGCGGTAATAGTCCAGTTAGCAGTCAATGGGTCCGGTGTTACCGTCACCGTGTAGAGCGCTGTACCCTGAGACGGATAATCCTTATTATCGAAGTCACTCATCACCGCCGTGCTAATGGTGCTATAGCTGCCTTGTGCTAGCTTTCGGCTCTCTATTGTATTAGCAATGTTTTGCATCTCATTCATCACATCAGCGCGGTTGGTTCGCTCCACATAGCCCTGATAGCTTGGATAAGCAATAGCCGCGAGTATACCGATGATAGCGACGACGATCATCAGCTCTATTAGGGTGAAGCCGTTGGTATTTTTTAGCATTACCACTCCTTCTGACCTGTACCACAATCAGGCTTTTCAATATCAATAGCGCTCTTGTTTTGGCAGCGTAGGCCATTACTGGCTAGGACGATATTACTCGCATCTTGAGTGATACCCGTCTTGCTCTTCTCCGCTAGCATCTTCCACGACCTGCCAGTGGTGGCATTGACCAAATTTGGCTTGTTAGGATCAACCGTAGTGACTAGTGAATTGCCCGTAGCTGTACCATCGACTAGCGTAATCTTGTAGCGGTAGTTGCTAGAGTCTGCCCCGTCTGGCACATAAATAGTGGTGTTATCCGCTTCATCATAGCCATAAGTCACCGTACTATCATTAGCGATCACTCGTGGCTCAAAGCCTTGATAGGTTAAGGCACGCGCGCGCCAGCGCTCAAGATCAATCTGTAGCTGTAGCATCTTCGCCTGAGCATCGCGCTCAGCATTCATGACCACATAGCGGCGATAGCTAGGGACAGCGATAGCCGCGAGGATACCGATGATCACGACGATGATCATCAGCTCGATGAGGGTGAAGCCTGCGCTAGCGCTACGCTCTGATACTAAGCGGTCTGTCGCCATAGTTGCCATTTGCTGTTGTCCCCGCTTATTCACCGTTATGGAGTAGCACGACTCGCCACCAGTGCATTATTCGCCCGTTCTTTGTTGATACCAAGCTTTTGGTTGTAGAGTATAGCGCTCATTGAACAAAAACTCGGTAGCGCTGCCATCACCGCCTACGAAGGTGGGACTACCTGTGCCAGGATATAGATCCTTGATATTACTATCGTTTTTGAAGCTATCTTCATTGTAACCAGCACGATTGGCCGCTTTAATACGTTCAGTAATGGTGGTGGTGCCGATCAACACTTTAACGTCTTTGTTGTCCGCATTATAGGCCCCAAGGGTCAGCTCTTGGATACCTTGCCCTGCTGGGATAAAACCGCCAGTACCTGTAATAGAGGTTTCATCCATACAGATACCATAAGGCAGACAGTATAACTGACGCTCCGAGCCGCCCATAATCCGTGCGGCACAGCTTGAGACTGTGCCATAGAGCTTGTCAGGATTATAAACAGTGGTATAAAGGATGTTATTGATCGCAGTCATGCCGCCTACGCCTTTATTATAGCGCACGTTGTTATAGCCATCGAAGCGAGTTAATGGATAATACCAACCTTTTTTATCACCCGTAATCATCAAGTTTTTGGTAGTGGTTTTTTTCTTCTCGTTAGGCCGAGCTCCAAGCTTGTCTGCTAGGTTGACCAGATCACTATCTTTTAATTCTGTTATGGAAGCCTTAAATCCGTTTTTATACAGATCGTTACTAGTAACGTCGCTATCAATAATGCCATAGATACGGTTGGCATATTTGTTGTTATCACGCAAGGTCGATAGCGGCGAGCTGCGGTTACCAGAGATAACGTTGACCAAAGCAAATATCTTACCGTTGTTTACGCCACCTTCACTACGATAAAAACTGACCACCGGACGATTATAAAAACGATAAGCATATTTATCGTTGCTATTGGGCTGTAAAATACGGGTGATGCCTTTATTGCCGAACTTACTGACCGCTTCAAAGCCAAACTGTTCAATCCGCGCATTTTCGAAGTCGGCGCGGAACACTTGCCCGCCGAGGTCGGCGGCATAGAGGTGGTCCATTAAACCATCGTTATCTCTATCTAGTACCGTAATTTCACCCGTGAAGCTGTGAATCATATTTTCATTATCACTCTTGCTAGCTGACCAGATCAGCTCGCCAGTTTTAGCATTGATCATGTAGATAGCATTGCCTTGAGCAGGCTTACTAGCAGTGGGTAAATATTCAGCATCTTCGTAGCTCATATCATAGCCACCACCGAATATCAGCACGTCAGTAGCCTCCGTATTTTTCTTAGTCTCTGAACCTTTAGTTAAACGAATTTTGGCCGCGGTGGGTTTACTCCAGATCTGACCTAAGCGGCTAAAATTAGTGGATTTGTCACCATTAAGACCCTCAGGAGTAATGCTAAACTCAATCTTGGGGCTAGACCTTTCACTAATATCGATACCATAGAACGCCTCGCCGCCCATACGCAGGCCGCCGTAAGCCATCATGCTACTGGCAGTCACTCTATTATTATCTAGATCATAGTTATAATCAGTCTCAACTAACCACGGCGCATCAACCCCAAAGTAGGGCGTGCCAACTTCATCTTTGAAAGAGCCATCAACTAAGGCTTTTGGCTGAGTTTCCATCATCAGCTTGGGGATAATCGCAAACTCTTCCTCACCGGTCTCCGCATCAACCAAATGCAGTGCCCCATCCATTGAGCCAAATAATACGTAATCGTCGCGCGTATCAGTGATACGGCCATTACCATCAAGATCAGCACCATAAGATACCGCTGTCGGAGTCGAGTGCACGACCCCGCCGAGTACTTTGACTTCTTTAACAGGCTTATCAAGCTTTAATTTATTGACATCTTTATTACTGGTAGGCTGACCGTCATTGGTAAGCACTTCATCAAAGCCTAAAAAGCTTAGCAAGCGGCGTTTATTAATCTCATCGCCTTTGTTGTAGACATTATCAACAAGCGTATCAAAACCTACTGGCTTACCATTACTGTCCACCGATACTTTACGCAAGATAGGTTGATTATTTGAGGTGTCTTCTACATATACCGTACGCACACTTGATAGCCCAGATGCTGGGGTTTTTAGTTGTGCGTAGACGCCGCCTGCCATAATATCGTTGTTGGCGGTTTTGCCACCTTTGATAAAGTTACCATCTTGCCATAAGTCCCGCGTGCCTGTATTAAGTTCACCTGCAATGTTTTTAAACAGTAAATTATCGCTTTTACCATACAATGTGCCTTCATCTAGGTTATATTTTTTAAGATTACCACGCCAAATACTAGCAGCTGAGGCAATATCGGGGTCAAGCATAGGCAGATAAGCATAGGGCAGCTGATTGGCGGCGCGATAAGGATCATCTGGAATGGTAATGGTGCCCGAGGGTGCGGTATTGATCGTTTGTACTAAGTTTGCAGCGAAGTCGGCTACACTGGCAGCGATGTCTTTTGACTCCTCAGTGTAATAAAAACCGCCATCGCCAAAGGTCTTAACTTCATTGTCGCCTTTACGCTCGCCCAGTCTACATAGGTTTCGGGCGTTTGTGCCTACACTACCACTTTCACAATCAACGACTTTGACTTTTTTGCCATTGGTAATAATATCTCGTGTCCCTGTCAGGCCATCAAAAGTCTTACCAAAGCCTACCGTAGCCGTCTTAATAGGTAACTTACCGGGATTAGCAGGGTTACGTAATAGCTGAGAGTAACTTGCCATACAGCCCCAGCCTTGCTTACTGCTTCCTGATAGACCTGTTAAGCTGCTGTTGTCACATGAGTCTATTGATAAAGTAGAGCCTTTCAAAGACATGTTCATTATCGCTTTTGATTCTGAGTCCTTGATATTATTAGACGGCACACCATCTGTCAGCAGATATATGCCATTACCACTACACTCATCATCATTGAGTGGTGAGATATACGCATTTTTATTTTCATTTTTTACTTTAGAAGTCGTAATAGAGGCAGCGAAACCACTATTTTCATTATCACCTGCAAAATAAGTACGACCTCTATCATCATGATCAATATTAGAGCTAGAGTTCACATAACCGGAGATTGAGCTATATTCATCATCCCAGCTGCCCCAATTACGGCAATCATAAACATATATATCTAACTCATCATCGTATGATAATGAGCTTTCATTACTATAGCAGCGCCGCCAATAAGGATTTCCTCTATAATACTCGCGTTCAGCAGCGACCGTAACATCGTCAATAGTAGTTGTACCCATCATATAAGCACCGGCTTCTGTCAAAGCTGGCGCTGTAGGTGTGCCGCCATTGGCTGTTAACTCTTTAATTTTCTTGATAAGCTCTATGCGTTGATCGGGAGTTAAAGCGCGTGTTGGTGCTAATACATATGCTGAGTCACCATCGCTATCGTAACTAAAGGCACCCACGCCTACCTCATAATCATCTGGTAATGTGCCTTTGTCTTTATCTTCGATCTTGTTATTAGCTTTGATTTTGTCGCCCTTATAAACCTCGTCAGCCAGCATTTCTATCAGCGCTTTTTGTAGGCGCGTTAGTCTATCAAAGCGCATGACATCATTATCATCGTCATCTTCTACATAACAACCCTTTGGTGTGAAATTAATACTCTCAACAAGGTTGCTATTGAGCTTGCCATCAGCGTCGCGCCCGCGTATGACTGCAGTGATCTCTTCTGAGCTTTGGCTTTTATATTTGCTCTCACATTCGTCACCATAGTCATTTTCTATACTGCGCTCGTCCATACTGCCTGAGATATCGAGCATCATAAAGATAGTGGCCGTACCTGGTTTGGCAGCAGCATAGATCTCCAGATCGCCAATGGGCTTGCGGTTGATCTGGCTGTTGTCAGTGTAGGCGGGCGTTGTCATTAGCCCAGTGATGATCGCTGCTGCCAATACTTTAACAGGCCATGCATGGCGATCAGATGGTGCTTTATCTCTGTGTTTCATGACCTATTCCTTATATGCGATAAAAGCAATTATTCTATAATGATAATGCTGTACCTAGACATAGCTTTAGCTTTGTCAAAATCCTATTAACTGGCCGGCAAGGCACATAGTTTGCCGCTGCCTTTTCCAAAATCGACGCATTTGGTGCGTTTGGACTGGTTTTCGACATTGGCCATCTCATAAACAACCACGTTGGGTACGCCCGCTTTTACCATACAGCCGCCTATAGTGTCTGCGCTATCGGTGACAGAATGTAGACGGCTGGTCTTCTCAAAACAGTCCTTATTATCGACTTTGGTATCAGCGTACGACGGCAATACGGCAGTACTATTGATATCAAAAGTAAAGGCTTTACTAGATATCTCGCTACTGTCTTGGCCAATGGTATAGCTGCTAAACGCCTCGTTAGTCGCATTGGGCGGGGTCAGCGCGACATTGACCTGCGTCATACTGGCATTACGCGCACTGACATAATCATCTGCATTATTAGGATTACAGTAGCCTTTATCATTCAAGTTACCTGAGGGCACAACAATCGAGGCTTTATTGATATCGAAGAACTGCCCACGCGGGCGAAAGCAAAAGATATACTCATGATCAATACTGTCCGTATTAAGCATAAAGTGCCCAAAGGGGCCACTGCGCGAGATCATATCATCATAGATGGCTTTATCACTACTACCATTAACACTTTGCTCAATATTTTGATTGGCGTTATCGGCTGATTGTAACAATAAGGTATTAATCTGATCGCTAGTCGCTAGACGCAGATCGGTGGTACTCTGCTTAACGGCTATAACGCCTGCAAAGATAATCAATACTAAGAATAACAGCACCACAATGAGTACAGCGCCTTGTTGGGTGGTAGGCAGCTGCTGAGGATATGAGCGAAGCGTATTAGACATTTGATCTCTTCCTTTATGGGGAGCTATTGACAGTAGCGATAACACTCATCACCCGAGCGCTGCGTAGTAGTACAGTGGACTCATAACTGCGCCGGTAGTATTTTTTGCGCGTGGTATCTGTCTTTAGGGTATGAGTAGCTCCTAACAAGGTAAATTCATCAGCGTCAGCATCAGCGATCAAAGGCGTGTTACTACGGACAATCATGCCAAGCTTGACACTAGTGATGGCTGGTTTTTCGTCGTCAGTGGGTTTGTCTATTAGCGCATAGACACTTGGAGGTAAGTAGGTGAGCTTATCAACATCTGCTTGTGCGCCGAGCAGCACTTTGAACTGATCAACGGCTGCGACCACAACCGCTCCATTGTCTGTAAATGCTGCAGTGACATTACCATCAGCATCGACGCGCCCAGCGCTGCATGCGAGTACCAAGTTTTTAGTTGTGTCTGAGCTGCTCGCACCATTGGCAAGACGCACAAAGTAACGCTCTACCACCCAGTCAGCTTCGCCTTGTTCGACCTTACCCCCTTCACAATCGTACAACTCGTCTGGGGTAATGTTTTTATACTGAATCGTCAGCTGATCGCTGGCAATATCTTTAATATTTGACACTCCCGTACTCGCATCAATAGTGAAGTATTTGACGTCTGTAGAATTAGCATTACCAAGATTAGCTTGAGCCAATACGATGCCGCCATGATCGGTACTGTCCGTGATATAGTTGATAGGATTGCCAAGATTGGCAAGGCGCACATGCTCCTCGATACTCTGCATAGCAAAGATGCTACTGTCTTGTACCTCTGAGGCGCTTTGTTGCACCGTAATGGTACGAGTATTAATCAGATAGACTTGCATCACTGCCGCAGATATCAGCAGTCCTAATACCAGCGATATCATCAGCTCGATTAGAGTAAACCCAGCCATTGCCTGACGCTTAGCACTATAATTCATTAGTAGGCCTCCGAAATCAAGCACTGGCTGCCGCTCTTATAGACACCATTGCTATCAGCGCAAGCTTTTTCGTCATCGTCATCAAGTATCGCCTTAGTGCTATTCCAAGCGGTAATCACACACATCTGTGTTTGTATTGCTTGCGTGGTAGTACCGGGGCAGGTGGTTACATTTACCTTAATATCTTCGTCAGTCGCTATTTTTTTGACCATAAGGGCATCGCGCGCTGCGAGCTGATTGATACTGCAAGCTTGCTTAGCTACTTTTTTGTCATCAACAGTCTTAATGCTTGTTGATAAACAGCTGTCTGTGCCTGTGATGCTGATATCATCATTGTCAACCTTAACGGTACTAGTCGCTGAACCGCTTATAACCGCTTGGATCGTTGGTACAGCTCCAGGGTCTGAAGCTGCGGCAGTGGTAAAAGCTGTGCCACTACCTGTCACATAAGCTTCTGGGTAGGCACGCATCACCTCAGACAAGTTTCGCACTAAAGTCATGGACTTAGTACGCACGAGGCTCTCATCGGTGGCGCTGACCGCTCTGATTTGCAGCGCACTAAACCCTAATACCGCTACTGACAGTAATAACACGGCCACTAATACTTCCACCAGTCCGACGCCTCGCTGACGATGCATCATTAGCAGCTTCCTCCTATAGAAACGCTAACCTGTCCAAGCTTACTCACTTTGACTAGTCGTGGACTTGCATTGGTATTGCTATCGCAGATAGTCAGCGTCTCTTCATCGGCAGTTTTATTAGGTTTAAACACTACGTCATCGCCATCTATAACACTCTTAGTATTATAAGTATAGCTTGCGATGCTAGTTGAGCTATTATCTTCAATCTCGATTTTATAGTCGTCATCATCGATAGAGACTTCAATCTCCTGACGACGAATAACACTTTCAGCTTTCGCTTCTTTCAATGCGCTCACTAGAGTAGCGGTTGTCGCTTTCACTCGCTGATTGGCCAGTTGCGTACTTATATTAGGCGCCGCGATACCGACAATAATAGCCAATACCGCAATCGTCACCATCAGCTCAATCAGAGTAAACCCTGCCGAATGATTATTGTTATAAGACGAATTAGATAAAGCAGTAGTCACATCCAAATCCTAAAACCTTATAGTTAGCGCTAAGTTGACTAGCAATAATTCGCGAAATGCTATTGTTTTTATTCTGTTATAAAAACAGTCATATCTTATAAAGATGCAATATTTGTTCCGTTTATCTAAGCTATTAGCTACTGACAATACGGCCTGAATACCTTTACACATTTAAATAATACAAAAACAATTGAGGTTTATTACATACAAAAATAACACTAAAAACGTCAAGACTCTAGTCATCTTTACTATAGCAATAGATATACAGTCTATAAGAATTATTGGTTTTGACTACCGTGTGCTAGAGCGTACGCTGAAATATGGTACTTATTAGTTTTAACATCAGCAGTCTGGCTGGCGCTATCAGTAGCGTAATTCATACTACCATGAGCTGTTCTAGTAGCTTCTAGAGGGGTTAGATAAGGCTGGTCTGGTAAGAAGGCACGCGCTAATGCTTGCAAGCTCGCACCTGTGGTTGCGACATCATCGAATAGCAGTAAGCGTTTGACTGGCGGGGTCTCAGTCAGTACAAAAGCATCATTTAGATTGGTTAGGCGCTCGCTTCGGGTGAGGCCTTGCTGGCTAACCGTATCGTCCATGCGCGCGACCCCATGCCATAAGGGGATTTTCCAGTGTTTGGCGAGATGGATTGAGAGGATAGTGACCGGATCGAAACCGCGTTTACGTAAGCGGTCATCGGTCGTGGGCATAGGTAAGATGACGCTGTTACCCGCATGACAGCCTTTCGGCCTGGGTAGTTGCCGCAGCATATGTACCAGCAGAGGTAGGCGGCTCATATCCTCACTATGTTTGAAAGCACGAATGGCTTGGCGCAGCGGATAATCGTAGTAGCTAGCGGCTTGAATCGGCAAGGTGACGGATGCTGCAATATCAACATAAAAAGGCGCCGGTAGCCAAGCGATACTGCGCTGACAGCGACTACAAAGCAGGCTTTTATGAGCAGTTGCAAACAGGCTAGAAGATTGACTGGCTGATAGGTCTGCATGATTAGAATCTGCAGGTTCAGTATAGGGTGCTTTACGATAGCAGCCGCATAACTGGCAGCGTATATTGACATACTCTGCCAGCCATAAGCCGAGCTGATAAGGTGCAGGGCGGCGCAAGGGCTAGACTCCTAATAGTTATCCTAAAAGCCTTTCCAGTCGTTGAGCACTATACCGAAGCCGATAGCGGTGTTTTCGTGGTTGTAATCAATGATAGACTCGCCGTACCCTTGGAATAGCTGTACATAGCCATTGACGTTTTCGGACAAGGGATAAATATAGTCAATTTGAGCCGCGCCTTTATTAGTGCTTGGATTATAGCGCAGCGTACCACTGAGGCTTTGTTGATCAGGTAGATCATATAAGAACTTGATATCGCCGTAGCCCATGTAGTCCTCGATATCTGGGTTATCTTCGCTACTCTCATCTTCATTGTTGATGCGGGCCCATAGACGCGGTACTACTGAGAGCTTGCCCCACTCCGCTCCGGCTAGTAGATAAGCGCGGTTCCATGAGCGTGATAAAGGGTCGTCTTGACCGTTTGAGTGGTGAATCGCGCCCGCCCCTAGCATACGCAAACGTCCGCCAAAAGGTAAGTCAGCAGCTACTGGCTGAGTCAAAAATATCTCTGGCTGATAGTCCGTCGCGCGAAACGGTCTTGAGTTATCTTCGTTATAGACCTGCCAATGCGACTCTTGAGTATAACCAAACCATAAGTCAGCACTGGTATCGAATAAATCCTCGCCAACCTTTGTCTTTAGCGATAACTGAAATTTCAGCTCAGTGTTGCGAACGTCATTAGAAGTAAACGTTTCACCGGGTTCATCTGGATTACTAGGGGTTGGGCTAAGATTAGGATCAAAGGTATAAAATAGCGGTAGTACATAAGTTGGCCGATACGGTCTGACCGTCCAAGTGCCGCGCTCGCTGTTTTGATCTAAGTCATACGCTAAGCTTAGCGGCGAATATCTCTCTATCTGCTCTTGGGTGACTCCCACCTCTTCTAATACTTTTGCTTCTCTTTTTGTCAGCCCTACTGCACTTAAACTTGTATTAGTCTGCTCTTGTTCCGTGTCTAAGGTGTCGTCAGCCTCGTCTAAGTCGTCTTGCGCGAGTATCACTTGCGGGTTACCGGAGATAGTCGTCTTAAGGGTTTTGGCGAGATCTACAGGCTGCTTACTCATGGTATAGCTAGGCGTTTTGCCTTGCTCTGCTACTTTATCAAAACAAGCCAAACGTGCCGCGCTCGTCTGAACCTCGGTACATTCAAGAAACAGCTGAGCTTGCTGCGCGATAAAAGCATCGCTAGGCATTTGGCTCGGTTCAATAGCGTCATCGCCTAAATACTCTACGTTAGCCCCAGCTACTGGTATCTCATTGTAGACTGACGCCTCGCTAGCGGCTTGGGCTTGCAAAGCGGTGCAACTTAAAGCGACACCTATAGCTAGGCTCAAAGGCGTCTTTAATGCAGTATTGAAAGTCGGCTGAAGCTGAGCTTGATATCGGGTAATAACCTGAGCAAACATAGTAATCCTTGGTCATGAGGGGCAAAGATGCCGGCATATTATCTGCTGACGACAGCACAAATAAGTAGAGACTATACTCAGTTCAAAGTAAAAAGGGTCAAAAGTTTTGGTATATTACTGATATCAGTCTCTCTATCGCGCGGCTCACTTTCGACGCTGAACCAGAGTGATCTGAGTAACACATCATACTTTTTAGATTGAATCGACTATAGCGGTGATAGTCAGTGATATAAGAGACAAGTCATCGCCTGCTCTTAGACACTATTACTGCTTAATCTATATGAAATAAGGCAATAGCATTAGCCATCAAATATTGTTGCGTTATTGTAATAAAATTATGCACATTATACTAGCATTATCCCTACTTAATATTACGCATTCTGCATTTAAGAAGACTTAATAACGTTGATTATCTCTGGTCATAAAAAAGCGCGATATCCAACCTAAAAGTTAAGTATCGCGCTCGTTTAAACGATTGAATCTGATATCAATTATTCAAAGCCGTCAAAGTCTGTTCGAACTGTTGGCGTCCGATCTCACCGACTTGCTTATTCACGAGCTCTCCGTCGACATAATATAGCAGCGAAGGCGGTCCAAACAGCTGATAGCGTGCTAAGATGGCTTTTGAGTCCGCTGTGGTTTCAGTGATATCGAGTCTGACCAATTGCCAGTCCTGCATCTGCGCGGGGCGATTATGAAATAAGTTTTTTTCCATAATACGGCACTCGATACACCATTCAGCAGTGACATCAACGATAACTTTAGGGTTCGCGGCGATAATGGTATCTAGTTCTGCTAATGTGGTGACATGCTCATCTGTCGCTTGGGCTCCTGCGGCTTGGCTGGTTCCTAAGGCTTGATTGGTACTTTGTCCTGCTGATGACACCATCGTTGGCGCTGCTGTTAGTGACGCTAGAGGATGTAAGCTATCCTCATTGCCTAAGGCGGCACCGATAATCAGCATCGTTGCCCAAATACCGACGACTAAACCTAGCGCTTGCGTCAGCATACGCGCCCGACCGACCCAGCTCCACGCCCAAGTCGCGACCACCATAAACCATAATGCCCAAACCAGAAGCATCACCGGCGAGATAAAGACCCGCTCAATCATTAGCAGTGCTACGGCGAATAATAACAGCGCAAAGCCTTGCTTGACCCAGTCCATCCACGCGCCAGCTTTGGGCATGATCTTGCCTTGCGTCGCGCCAATTAAGATCAGCGGCGCAGAGAGACCGAAACCGAGCATAAACAAAGCGATAAAACCGAGTAGCGGACTGCCAATAGTAGAAACCGCCAACAGTGCGCCAAACAAAGGCGCAGACACACAAGGCGAGACGACTAAAGCGGATAAAAACCCAGTGACTAAGCTACCGCTAGTACTACCAAGCTTGCTGTCGCCGGCTTGGCTTAATTTGTGTAGCTTGTTACTCATAGCATGGGGCAAACGAATTGTAAAGACGCCAAGCATATACAGCGCCAGCAGTACAAAAACAATGGCAAAGCTAATCAGGATAATAGGGTTTTGTAGCCAGCCAATGATGCCAAGCGACTCGCCAAATATCGCAATCACCGCGCCAAGCAGGCCGTAAGCAATAGAGACACCTAGCGCATAGCTTGTGGTTAAGATAACGCCCCTTTTGACGGTTGGGTTCTCTTGACGGGCGACAATATTGGCCACTATCGGCAGCATCGGTAATACGCAAGGCGTCAGCGCTAACCCTAACCCTGCTACGAATAACAGTAATAAAGCCAGCCAAGGATGCGTTGCCAGCCCAAACGGATCTTCGTTACCTAAGCCGTTAATCATGCCGTTATTGCTAGTATTGCTAGTATTGCTAGTATTGCTAGTATTGCTAGTATTGCTAGTATTGTGAGTCTGGCTACTCGTTGTCGTGCCGTCACTGGCAAGGCTGACACTATCTTCGGCCTCAATACTGCTATCGTCGCCAGAGACTGAGCTAGTCGCGGTCATGTCACTATTTAAAGTACCACTCTTCAAAGTGCCACTATCTAAAGTATCGTAATCAATCGCATCGCTGTCTAAATCATCATAGTCGATAGCTTCGTCAGTGGCGAGCGCAGACGACATGGCTGATTGAGTGCTCGTGGCTGCTATTGTAGCCGTATTACTGCCTTTACTGTCCCCACTAGTATCAGCATCAGCATTAATAGACACTGTGGTTTTGATTTTTTCTGGCGGATAACACAGACCCGCTTTGGCGCAGCCTTGCCAACCTATCGTCACCTCGCCCGCATTCACACTTTTGCCGTTGGTGCTAGTTAGCGTCGTGCTAGCCACCACATTGGCTTGGTCAAACACGGGCACTTGCCCATAAGTCGGATCATCGATAGAAACGGGCTTTTGGCTGAACTTGAACGCACTGGCGCTTACCCCAGCCGGCAAGTCAAGCTTGAGCTGATCTTTATAAACATAATGCTCTGGGGTGATATCAAAATTTATAGAAAGCTGTGTGCCTTTAGCGACAGGCTGAGTGCTGCTCGTGACTTGAAAGGCCTCGCCTACTGGTAAGAACTTAGGAGCCGCCGCGCTCTTATTACCAAATAAATCGCTAAGGGACGCCGCTTGCGAGGTAGTAGAAACAGCCATCAACCCTGTGACGGCCACGCCGGTTACTAGCGAGCTACTAGATAACCCTAATGCCAGTAGATAAGCGGCAGCTGAGCGGGCTTTTTTTGTCGGTGCAGGATGATTCATTGACGTCTTTATAGACATAAAGGACTACCTTTTTATTACTGATATTGCACAAGCAAGGTACTGATAAAGACTATTAACGAGTCGCCGGAATATTGATTTTAGTGGTTACTTTTTCTGGTGGATAACATAGCCCTGCGGTCGCGCAGCCTTGCCAATCGATAATGATCGGGGCATTTTTGGCACCTTTACCGTTTTTGGTTGCTAAAGTGGTGGTCGCGACAACCGTTCTTTGTTTAAATACCGGCACTTTACCAAAGGTAGGATCATCGATAGTCACCGGCTTTTGACTGTAGGTAAAAGGCGTGGCGCTGATACCTTTAGGAAAGCGAACTTTGAGCTGGTTTTTATAGACATAATGGCCCGGCGTGATATCAAAGGTAATCGCTAGGCGCGTGCCTTTACTCGTCGCTTTGCTGTCAGTTAAGACATCAAAGGCCTCATCTACTGGTAAAAACTTCGATGACTTACTGCTACTGCTGCTAAACAGATCGCTTAGACCAGCAGCCTGCGCACTCATTGACAGTCCGATCACTGATAAACTAGCGGCTACAGTAATGACCCATACACGAGGTGTTTTTGAGCACATTTTATTGACGTGAGTTTTATTGATAACAGCTGACGCTGACAAAAGCGTTTTGATAGACATAGACAATGACCTCTAATAGCAGTTCTGAATGCTATCGGTGTTCAGTGATAAATATTGCGTTGTAATCTTAAATGTGATGGGTGCACACCCTACATATGGTGATTGAAGATTGATGAAAACAACGCGGAGCAAAACATAATAATTATTATAATATAAATTTATATATTACTCTATTTTACCATTATGGTCACTCATGATAGCTGCGTATAAAAAATATCAACCAATAACGACTTATTGATTGATATTGAGTGTTTATAGGCTAGAGCTGTATGGCTAAAAGCTAATCGAAGCCATGGACAGTAGATAACTATATTTGTGCGTAAATATCCGCGTCTAGCCCTTCACCGCCCTGCTGACCATCAGCGCCTAACGAGAACAGATCATACTGACGCCCTTCGCTACCAGGCGAGGCATATTGGAGCTCGTTATCCCAACCATCTGTCGGATAGCCGCCCTTAATATAACCGCCTTCCGGATAGTTTTTGGCGTCGCTTGGCGGCGTGATTAGCGCATCCAAGCCTTGTCCAGACGTCGGATAGCGCGCATTGTCCACTTTGTACATATCTAGCGCGTTCGATACGGTCGCAAGCGCCGTCTCCGTGGTTTTGACTCGTGCTTTGTCACTTTGTCCTACCACTCTAGGTACCACTAAGCCTGCCAAAATTGCCAAAATCACGATAACCACCATAATCTCAATCAAGGTAAAGCCGGTTTGTGAGCTTGTTTTTGTCAGGTGGCGCTGATGCTGTTGTGCTTTTATGCTAATCATTTGCGCTTGATCCATCTTAGTCATCGCTTGCATCCGTACTGGGTTAATAATAAAAGTCAGTAATAAAGGGCTGTAAAATTTAGGGCGTGTTGAACATTCGACCATGGCACTGACAGAGACTATTTTTTAGGCGATTTGCAGATAAAAATGGTAAG